>JAYVWQ010000460.1:0-25780 GCA_043785945.1 Akkermansia sp. | reverse complement strand
TACCAAATCCCGGCTTCCGCGTAGAGGCTGGCGAGCGATGAGGGCGCGGTTTGGGAGATTTTCCCCTTCAACTCTGCGTCAAGCGCCACCCGCTTGATCGCACCGCTCGCGACCAAATCCGTCGAACGGTTTTCGGGATCTGTCACCAGGGCCACGATCCACTGGTATTCCACGCCGGGATCTAGCTTCACGCCATGATCCGACAGCTTCAACCGTTGGATGCCCGCCTTGCTGGCGCTCTCCACCTTCACCTGGATGAGCGGCTTGACCTTGTTTTGTTGAAGCAACGTCAGCTCGAACTTGGCGGCTGCTGGTTTGGATTGATACCAGAACAGCGAGGGCTGTTCCTGAGTCGTTGTGCCAATTTCATCCGGCGCCAGCACGTCGAGCGTGACAGTGGCGTCTCCGGTTCCGCGCGATCCTCCCGTCACCCGGACCGAGGCGGCACCTGTGGTCTGCGGGCGGAACTTCACCCCGGACGAAGGTTTGGCGGCTGGTTTCGGCTCGGCGGATTGGGCAGAAACCGGTGCTGCTCCGAGGCAGCAGGCCAACAGCAGAGCCAGAGGCAAAAGCATGTTACCGGCGTGGTGAGCTTGGGTTTTCATATTGCGAGTTCGACATTTGCCTACTGGCCGGACCGACAAACATTGTCACGGTGAAAAGTAGTTATCTGCTACGACTTTTCCTGTCAAAATAATTGTTCCACTGATTCGTTTTCGTAATCCGAATGACTCAGTTTCACTCAGCAGCAGTGGCAGGCTTTTCATCCAAAATCTGGAAGACGGCCACCTTGTTCACCTTCCCTTTGACCTGGAGCAGGCCGATCTCGCTGGATAAGAATTTGGCGTCTAGGAGAGCATGGGTCGGCGCTCCGACCAGGATGCGGCATCGGTTGGGCAATAAGTCCGGATCGGCGACCGATTTGTCGTAGCTTTCCAAGCGCGCCGCCGTATTGACCACGTCGCCGATGACGGCGTACTCAAAGCGGTCATCGCTGCCAACGCTTCCGGCCGCCACTTCCCCCGTGTAAAGGCCCGCGCGCATGCTCACTGGTGGAAGCCCGGCCAGTTTCCAATCATGGCTGAGTTGGACCAACCGGCGCCCCATGCCGAGGGCGCACCTCACGGCCGCGCTGGCATCTTTTGCCTGTTCACGAACCTCGGTATGTGGAACCGGCACCCCGAAGAGGGCCAGGATTCCATCGCCGGTAAATTGCTTCAACACCCCGCCATGTTCCTGAATCACCTGCGCCATGGCCCCGAGATAGCCGTTCAGCCAGCCATACAACTGGGCCGGCTCCATGGTTTCAGAAATGGTGCTGAAGCCCTTCAAATCCGTGAAGAGAACCGTGACAACGAGCTTCTGCGCCAGCGGTCGATTACCGTCCAGGAAGGAATCTCGATTCTCCCAGATGGATTCGGCGATCTCTTTGGAAACGTGCCGCGAGTAGAGTTTCATCAGCACGCCCCGCATGGATCGCTGATGGAACGCAACGTAGGAGGTGACGAGCAAAGCGGCCGGCGCGTAGGCCACAGCCGGTGCCGCCAACGGAATCCACCAACCTTTCGAAAAGGTGAACCAGACGATTCCACCCAGGAAAAACAAGCAGGCGGCACTCTCCGGTCCAAATCGCCACGGCGACCGCACCCGATAACCGATCGCTCCCCCCGCCAAGCACCAAAGAAACACCCAGGCGTCCTCCGCCCAATCATTCCAAATCGCCAGTGACTTTTCGCCATTGAGTGCCTGGCGTAGCAGTTGGTTCACCGTGTCCGCCTGCAACTCAATGCCCCGATGGTTGCGCTTGACCGGCGTCACGCGTTCGTCGGACACGCTTGGCGCATTCATGCCCACGAGGATGATCTTGTCGTGGAGTTTTTCCGGAGGAACTTGCCCGGAGAGAACGTCGCTGAACGAGTAGCGGATGAAGCGACCCGGACATTTGTAGTCGAGCAGGATCTGGAACTCTCCCGTTTTCGCATCGACATACGAACCATCATTGCCATGGAGCGGTCGAAAACGCGCCTTGCCCAGCCGGAATGACTGGACCTCGGAGGGCTCCGGCTCCGGTTCGATTCCCTTTCCCTTCAGGTAGAGCAACGCCAGCTTGAAGGGCAGCGAATCGAAACTCTCCCCCGAAGGCGAATTCACAAACAAGGCCCCGCGACGCACCCTCGGAACCGTGTGGTCCACCTCCACATCGACGGGGAAATTGTCGTTGAAGGCGATCCGGTCGTAGTTCGAGACCAAGATCAACGGCGGCGGAATGCCTGGCCCGGCGCTGCTCGTCCGGGTGAAAATCGCCACGATGTTGGAATGCGCTTGCAGGACCTGATTGAACTGCAGGAGACCCGCTCCGCTTTTGGGCACCGGAATGTCGCGCCAGATGTCCAAACCGATGGCGGCTGGCTGGCCGGCCGAGAGAATACGGAGAAGTTCTGCCAGCTTGTCGTCATGAATCGGATAATCCAGCGACGGACTCTGGATGTCCGCCTCGGTCATTTCCACCAGGACGATGGGATCGCTGGTGGCGGCCTTTGGCTGGTGGCGAATAAAAAAATCGTAGGCGCGAAATTCCAAGAATTGCAGCCAGCCCATGTGCCGGACCACGAGCGTGCCACAGAAAACAAACAGCACGATCAGCAGGCTCACGATGTGCGGGGAAGACTTCCACTTGAGCAACCGCGTGGCTGCGGAATTCCCGGCACTCATGCGCTTAGAGCCAGTTCCCAATGATCAGATACGGCGACCAATAACACGGATGGCGATACCGGCGGTCGTTGAGGAGTTTGATTTGAGCGGCCTGCAGCGCCCGCGCTTTGGAAACGGACGGTGTTTGGCGCAACTGGCTGTAAACTTCGGTGATGAGCACCGAGGTGGATTGGTCGTTCACGAACCACAAACTGGCCAGAGCACTGCGCGCACCGGCCTTGATGGCCACGCCGGCAAGTCCGAGCGCGGCCCGGTCATCGCCCGCCGCCGTCTGGCAGGCGCTCAGCACCAGCAACTCCACGGGCTGGCCCCGGTACTGGCTGGGGCGGATGAGCGCTTCGAGGTCGTTCAGGGTCAGCTTGCTGTCGTAGGTCAGGACGAACGTGTTGCGCACGTCGTGATTAAATTTGCCGTGCGAGGCGATGTGGACAATCGAGTATTGTTCGTCGGTCAGCTTGCGTTTGAGCTGCGTCGCGGTGAAGTCTTCGTTCAACAAGGTCGCACTTTTGGAATTTGGGTCGATGCTGCGCAATTCATTCGTGACGAAGTCGAGGGAAGCGAAACCCTGCACTGGTTTGGACAGGCCATTCAGCAGCAAGCGCGACTTGCCATGATCGAGCGTCTGCGGCGCGACCAGTGAAAGCCCGGGCACCACGGCCACCGCCAATTCTTGAATGAGAAACTTCTCACCATCATGGAGAGCGGCGAAGGGGACGGTGCGGAGCGCGCCGTCTGGCACAAACACCAGCGTGTTGATCTGCTTTTCCGCGAGGAGTCCCCGGATCGGCCGGATCAGCCAGTCGTAGAGTTGTTGTGCCTGCGCAAGGTAGCCGTAGGTGGTGCGCGTTTCCAAGTTATGGCGGAAGTCTCTTACCTCTGCGGTCAGCGCGTCAGCGCCCACCTCCACGGTGAACCGCTTGAGGCCCGAGGTCAGGCCAACCAGGATTTCCGTGTGAGTGGGCAGCGGAATCAGATAGACCACCGCCGAATGTTCATCCACGGATTCAACCGAGCGTGTTTTGAGTCGCTGGACATCCACGCATTCGTCGCAGAAATAGTCCTCGAGCTCGACGGCCTTGAGATGTTCCACGGTATCCCGCGCCTCGCGAAGCAAGGCTTGCTCTTGTTTTGGATCGGCCGTGGCTTTGGCTTGCAGCAACAATAAATCCGCCAGCTCAAAAAAGAGCGGTCCCTGGGACTCGCGAAAGGACAGGCGCGCGGTGGCGTTGCCATAGCCGATCGAGACATCGTTGCGGATGGGTTGCAGTGTCTGGACGGCGAGCCGATAGGCCGCCATCGCCGGTTCGGTCTCGCCCCGCGCTTTCAGCAAGCGACCCGTTTGCCACTCCCAGCGATACAGGGCTTCCGGCATCTGGGCCTGTTGCGCCGCGAACGCCGCGCGCCGGGTGAGCGTCAACGCCGCTTCGAATTGTTTGTCCTGCTCATAAAGCTGCCCCATGTAACCGAGCGCATAGGTTTCGATGGAGCGATTCCCATTTTTTTCCGTGATTTCCAAGGCTTGCTGGAAAGACTGATGAGCCCGGAGCATCAGGCGATGGGTTGCTTCGGTGCCGGTGAGTTTGATTTGGCGGTCGGTTTGGCCGGCAGCTAGCAACAGAAATGCCTTCGAGTAGGAAGAGTCCAAAGCCGCGAGCACTTGAAGCGCCTGAGTGTTTAACTCGTCGGCTTTGGGAAATTCTCCGGCGCGCACGGCCGTCGCCGCGGCATTGCAGAGCGCCTGGGCCGTCAGCCACGAGTTGCTGGTTTGCCGGGACAGCGTGATGCATTCGTCATAAGCTTTCCGCGCCTCGGGGAAGTTCTGTTCCGTCGCGGACAAATTGCCCAAGTCATTCAGAATGGCCGCCGCCAACCGCGAGTCCTTGTCGGTCTTGGCGGTTGCCAAAGCTTCACCCAGCAAGGTTGCCGCCCGCTCGGTCTCCAAGGTCAGGATCAGGGCCGCACCGAGTTTGCTTTTGACGAGCGTGATACGGGAACGGTCCCCCGCTCTTTCCGCGCGAGCCAGCGTGTCCTGCAGGATCTGCACCGCGCGGCGTTGCTGGCCGAGCGATTGATAGGCGCTGGCCAGCGAGAGCGAGATTTGGATTTCGGCGTTGGTGTTCCCCTGTCGGCGAAAAGTTTCCACGGCTTTTTGCCAGTCGGTGGCGGCCTGACTGAAAGCGCCATTCTGGAACGCGCGCTGTCCCTGTTCAACGAGGTCTGGAGGATTCGCGAACGTCCCAATGACCAGGCCGAGCCAGGTCAGCAGGAGTAACAGGCATCGGCTGGATGCGGCTCGCGGGCGGAACGACGCAATCATTCCGGTATTATTGCTTGGCCGTGTTTTCAAGTAAAGCATTGCTCTTGGGCGGCTGAGCCAACACGCCAACCGTCGGATTAGCGCGATTGCTCCGACTCTCGCTCCCAACCCTCGGACATGGCCCGGCGATGGCCGCCCCGTCTGACGGGCCGGACCGACTGTCCCAATCAATAATCAAAAACGCTGAACTCCTGGTTCCGTTTCTTGAGGTTCCGCGACAGGCCCACGGCAAAATTCCGCATCATGACTTGGATGATGTGCGGATGGCTTTCGCCCAATCGCTGATAGTCCACGATTTGCAAAAGATCGCACTCGACCTCGGTATCCGCCGTCACGGTGGCCGAGCGGGGTGATTCATCGAGCAGCGCCATTTCCCCAAAGACCATGCCGGGCGAAAAAGTGCCCAACCGTTTCGTTGAGCCGTTGGCTCGGGGCAGCACGGCGCTGGCGCGGCCGCGGTTCAGGAAATACAACTCCCCGGCCGGCGCGCCGAACGGGATGATGACTTCACCCTGCTGGAAGTTGCGGCGCTCGAAGCACGCGCGAACAGCGGAAATTTCTTCCGGGCTGAGACCGGCGAGCAATTGATAATCGGCGGTTTTCACCATGCGCTCGGTGACCGTCCCGCCCAGCTTTTCGGACAACAGACCGTTTTCACACCATTCGAGCGCGGTGTCGTTGTCCTCAAAGCTCCGGAACAATTCCTCGAACTGTTCCTTCATTTTCAACTTCATCAGGCGGCGCAATTGGGGCGTGCGCGCCGTGTTGGTGAAAACCAACTGGACGCCTTGGGCCTGAAGCTTGAGCAAAAGTTGATGAAACAGTTTGGTCGCGCTTTCGTTGATGGAAATGACATGCTTGAAATCAAGGAGCACCACGCTCAAGCCGGCGAGCGAGGCCATCACTTCATAAACCACCACCTCGGCGGTGCAGAGCGCGAGATTTCCCTGGAGCTGAATGACCTGGATGCTGCCGCCGTGTGCGCGCAACGTTTCCGCCTCCACGGGTGTGCGGACGCGATTGGAGTTCACCTGGGCCGCCGTGAACTTGAGCCGGATGACGGACTTGCTCGTGTGGGGCGTGTTGAACAGATGCAGATCGAAGTGGCGCGAGAGATCATCGCACACCTGGAGACCGCGGACGCTGTTCCCATGACTGTCGAGCCGAGGAGAAAAGACCCCGATGCCCAACTGACCGGGCAGCACCGCGATGACGCCACCGGACACGCCGCTCTTCGCGGGCATGCCGACACGATAGAGCCATTCGCCCGCGTAGTCATACATGCCACAGGAACCCATCACGCCGAGCACGCTCTCCACATATTCACCACGGATGGCCTGCTTGCCCGTCACAGGATTGACGCCGTGATTGGCCAGGGTGGCGGCCAGGATCGCGAGATGGCGGCAATTGACGGAAACGGAGCATTGCTTGAAATATAAATCCACCACGGGATCGGGCGGCTCGGTGAGAATGTCAAAATTGCGGAGCATGTGGCCAATGGCGCGGTTGCGATGGCCGGTGGCGCTCTCTGACTGATAGACAGGCTCGTCAAGTTTCACTTCCTCGCCGCAGTACAGCGCGAACATTTCCAACATCCGCCGCAAACGGGTCTGCGGCTCCTTCCCCGCGATCATCCCGGCGGCGGCGATGGCCCCGGCGTTGATCATCGGGTTGCGCGGACGACCGGTGCCGGGTTCGAGGCTGATGGCGTTGAACGCTTCGCCGGTCGGTTCAACGCTGATTTTTTTCAGCACCTCGGCGCGGGTGTTGTCCTCGAGAGCCAGCCCGTAAACGAACGGCTTGGAAATGGATTGAATGGTGAAGTGCTGCCTCGAATCGCCCACCTCGTAAACATGCCCCTCGGTCGTGACCAGGCAGATGCCGAACCAGTCCGGGTTGGCTTTGGCCAGTTCGGGAATGTAGGTGGCTACCTGACCGTCGCGCAGCGCGGTATGGCGAGCGTGAAGTTCCAGGAGATAATCTTGGATCGGCGAACTAATCGCGGCGGCGGATTCGTCACTCATGGCGGCTCTTACGATTTGAAAACCAGCATTCTTGATTCAGCTTCACTTAAAGGAGCGGCCTTATGCTGCAATCTTCCGCCCTTGGCGGTCAAATTATTAGCGTGAATTCGCGTAAATTTGGCGGCGGGAATTTGACCGGAGACTGGCCGCGCGAACAAATCGGAACGGCATTGGCACGCCGGCACCGCGGCGGTCAACGCCAGACGAAGGAGGAAGCGAGATCCTTTTGCAGTTCCTGATTGCGTTGTGATAATCGGGTGGCCAGCAGGCGCGCGATATTGTAAAGCATCCGGGCCGCCAGTTGCGGATGGTTGGCTATCATTTCCTGAAAGCGCTCTGAGGTCAGCCGCAGCAGCCGGGTTGGAGCCTCGGCCAGCACATCCGCCGAGCGGGCTGACTGACTGAGCATCGCGACCTCTCCAAAGAGTTCGCCAGGTTCCATCGTCCCCAGCGAGGTGTCGTGCCCTCCGACCCGGAGGCGTGCCCGGACCTGTCCAGACAGGACAAGGTACATGGAGTCGCTCAGGTCGCCCTTCTTGATGATCAAATCACCTTTCGCCGCCATGACGAGTTCGCAGAAAGTGATCAGGACGGTGAGATCCTCGTTGGAGTAAGGAGCGAACCGTTCGAAGCCGCGCAATTCCTCAAGCGAGATCGCTGGCGAGTTCACCTCCGCCGCAGGTGCCGCCTCCGCGACTTCGGCCAGGGCATCAAACTCCGGTTGCAGGGCGCTGATCGATCCGGCGGCGCCCCAGTCGTTTGCCGTTTCCACAAGAATCCAGGAGTCCCGCTGTACCCGCCTTTCCCGGACCCATTGCACGAGCGTCACCAGGTCGATCGGCCCATAGATGAGGTTGTCGGATGATAACACCTTGAAAACCGCGTCGGCAGAGTCTGCTTGCATCGAATTACCCTGATGGGATCTGGCTTCGGGCTCAATCAAAATGCACACGCATGTGCAAGTAAGTAGGCTGGCTAGACCCGCCTTTTGCAGCCAATGAATTTTTGCGATGCGGAAAGAATATCTTCATGAGCGCATCCAAATTTCGAGACATTCGAGCTTCGACGCTACTTCCCAGACCTGCCGCCAACCTCTCGGCCGGATTTCAACCTTGCGTTTTATATGTCCGGTCGGGAAATTCCCCGCTCTTTATGGAAACTGAAGCACCGCCGTCCGTGGGTTTGTACAATTTTCTGGGCTGGTTTGAGACGAAGAAGAAACTTCTCGTGCAAATCGGCGCGGGCGCCTTGGTCGCCGCCGCCGTGATTGGCTTCCTCGTCTGGCGTAGCAGCCAGAAGCAGATCGAGGCTGAACAGGCTTTGGCCGGCATCCGCATGCCTTTCAGCCCCTCCGATCTCCCCGCACCCGGCACGGGCGACGCCCTCGCCAAGATTGCCACGGAATACCCCGGCACGCCCGCCGCCGCCAAGGCCACGCTCCGCGCCGCCTCGGTATATTTCGGCGAAGGCAACTACGCGAAGGCCAAGGACCAATTCGATTTGTTCATCCGCAACCACTCCGATTCGCCGTGGATTTCCCAGGCCATTTACGGTCTCGCCACCTGTCTCGACGCGCAGGGCCAAGTCCCCGAGGCCATCGCCAAGTATGAAGCCTTCATCAAGACGCCTGGCTCGGACATCCTCGGCGATCAGGCCCGCCTGAACCTTGCGCGCCTTTACGAGCAGAACAAACAGCCCGAACAAGCCCTTGAATTGCTGAACAAAATGACCAGCGCGCAACAGGGCTATAATCCCGCCGCCGCCGAGGTGCAGGAAAAAATCCGCGAGCTTTACACCAAGCATCCCAAGCTCGTCCCCACGCCCACGCCGCCGCCGTCCCTTCCTCCGCAAATCATGGCCCCGACCATCGTGACGCCCGGCACCAACGGTGCAGCCGCCCCGAGGATTTTGCAGCCCGCGCCCCAGCCCACGCCGGGGAAATAACGCCGGGCGAAGGGCCCGTTCCATGATTCGCTGCCCACAGTCTTCACCCCGTCTGACCGCCGGTCCGGGGTGAATTTTTTTTGACTCACATGAAACTCACCATCATTGGCACCGGCTACGTCGGCCTCGTCACCGGCACCTGCTTTGCCGAGGTCGGCCACCACGTCATCTGCGTCGATAACAACGCCGACAAGGTGAAGATGCTCCAGGCCGGCGGCATCCCCATCTACGAGCCGGGCCTCGAAGAAATGGTCCAGCGCAACGTCGCCGCCGGGCGCCTCCGTTTCACCGCCAGCACCCGCGAAGGCGTCGAGAACTCCGACATCGTCTTCATCGCCGTGCCCACCCCGCCGCAGGCCGACGGCTCCGTCGATCTGAGTTTCATCGAGATCGTGGCCCGCGACATCGCCGCCGCCATGACGAGCTACAAGATCATCGTGGACAAGAGCACCGTGCCCGTGCGCACCGGCGACAAGGTGGCCGAAACCATCAAGCGCTACTGCAAGGCCAAGGTGGAGTTCGACGTGGTGAGCAACCCCGAATTCCTCCGCGAAGGTTTCGCCGTCGAAGATTTGATGAAGCCCGATCGGGTTGTCATCGGCACCCGCTCCCCCCGTCCCGTCGCCGCGATGAAGGAAGTCTATGAGCCGTTCAAGGCCCCCATCATCGTCACCGACATCAACTCCGCCGAGCTGATTAAACACGCGGCCAACTCCTTCCTCGCCCTGAAAATTTCCTACATTAACGCCGTCTCCGTCATCTGCGAGGCCAGCGGCGCGAACGTCGAGGAAGTCGCGCTGGGCATGGGCATGGACGCGCGCATCGGCCGCCGCTTTCTCAACGCCGGGCTGGGCTTCGGCGGCAGTTGCTTCCCGAAAGACCTCAGCGCCTTCATAAAGATTTCCGAGACGCTGGGCTATGACTTCGCGCTGCTCAAGGAAGTGCAGCAGATCAACGCCGGGCAGATGGAACGCTTCGTCAAAAAGATCACCGACACGCTCTGGGTCCTGAAGGACAAGACCATCGGCGTGCTTGGACTGGCCTTCAAACAGAACACCGACGACGTGCGCATGTCACCCGCGCTGGAGCTTTGCCAGCGCTTGCAGAAAGAAGGCGCGAAGCTCCGCGTTTTCGACCCGCAAGCGATGGAGAAAGCCAAAGCCGTGCTCCCGGACGCCACCTATGTCACGAACATGAATGACGTGGCCGCCGGCTGCGACGCGCTGGTCATCGCGACCGAGTGGCCGGAGTTCAAGCAGCTTGATCTCGAACGCGCCCGCCGCGAGCTGACCCATCCGATTCTTTTCGACGGCCGCAATCTCTTCGACCCCGCCGAGATGGAGCGGCTGGGATTTATTTACAAGAGCGTGGGGCGGTGAAGTGGGTGTTGAGAGTTGAACGGGCGCATGAACTCTCAACTCTCAGCTTTCAACTCTCAACCCGGCCGCACCATCGACGTGAGCGCCGGTCTCGTCTTCCGCGCCGGCCAGCTCCTCATCACCCAGCGCCACGCCCACGCGCACCTCGGCGGGCTGTGGGAATTTCCCGGCGGAAAATTGGAGCCGGGCGAAACCTTTGAGGACTGCCTGACCCGCGAACTGCGCGAGGAACTCGCCATCGAAGTGACGGTGGGCGAACTGCTCGAAACCATCGAGCACCAGTATCCCGAGAAGCGCGTGCGCCTGAAATTCTTCCGCTGCGCGTGGCGCGCACACGAGCCGCAAGCCCTCGGCTGCCCCGCCTTCGCCTGGGTCACGCGCGAAGAACTGGCGAATTACGAATTTCCCGCCGCCGACACGCGGCTGTTGGAACGGCTGCGCGAGTCCAGCGATTGGTGGTGAGACCTGACTTTTCGCCGGAACCAGGCAATCGGAGCAGACGAAGGGGCGAAGGAGAGAAGGGGGGAATTCGAGGCCGGACGACCCGGTGACGATGGGGCCAAATTCCACCGGGTCAGCCGCTGCCTTCTTCGCTCTCTTCGCGGCCTCCGCGAGACTCAGTTGGGTTTCAACAGCATCGTTCCGGCGGGCACCCGGCGGAAACGGAATGCCAAAGCCCACGCAGTTTGAAGTTCGGTCTCATGGAGGGCAGGCTCTTCTCCTTCACTGCGGCCCTCTCCCCCTGGGCGAGGGAGTCACAGTTTTCCGACGCAGGAACTTTTCGCGCGCTGGGTTTGTCGGGCGCGGGGGAATGGTGCGCCAATCCATTCGGCGATGTTCAAACCAAACTGGCCTTACTTGAACTGCGGATGCGCGCGCAGCCGTTCCCATGTCGCCGGGTCCAGCGGTGCGATCTGGTATTCGTTGGTGTGCAGCGGTTCGGCGCTGTGCGAGGTGCGGGCGCGTTCCAGCCAGCGCGCGCCCAGCGGTCGTTCGATCAGTTCCAGGCTGTTCGCCGCAATCGTGGTCTCATTTTTCGCCGCCACGGGATCGCCCGCGCCGACGAAGAATCCGGCCAGCAAGAGCGTGACGCGTGGGATGGTGCTCCGCGAATAGGTGGCCAGCGCACAAGGCCGTTGCGGATCGAGGCAACGAAACAGGTTCTCAAACAACGGCAACGTCCACATGGCGGGATTGCGCGCCGGCGAGAAGGCGTCAAAGAAAATGGCGTGCGGGGCGGGCCAGGTCGGTTTGGCTCCGGCCAGCGCCGCCGGGAAATCTCCGACGTGAACTTCCCACTGCACGCGCAGTGCCCCATGCCGAAACTCCGCGCGATGGGTGCGGAGCAGCTCATTGAGCACCGTTTCAAAGCCGACGGGAAACTGCAGCGGGCCGGCATGTTCCAGCGCAAATCGGAGGGCACCGAGTGTGTGGTCAAAGCTCACGACATGGAGATGGGCTGAAACATCCTTCAAGTTGTTGAACGTGGTGAGCACATTCCCACCCGCCCCGAGGCCGATGTCCCAGATCACGAACGGCTCCAACGTGCCCCCGGCATCCTGCCGGGTTCCGGGGCCAGCGAGACGCTGGCGGCACGTTGCTGCCCGCTCATGCAGCTTGAGTTGTTTGATGTAAAGCGCCTCCGCCTCCGCGACCGGTCCAATCACGGGATGGAACGTCTCTCCATTCTCCAGCAGGCGGATGCTGAACAAGTCGTTCGCGAGCGGAACCAATGCGTAATTTTCAGTCACAGGTGGGAAAGGGCGGCGCTTAGTCGATGAACCCGTCGTGCTCCGTGGAGATGCCGGCGGGCGCGCTGCGGGACGTTGCGGACGTTGTCGCCACTGGGCGCTGGATGGGGCGCGGGGCTTGAGGACGGTTCTGGAGAATCACCTTCGGCCCATCGGCCGAGGCGAGGATCAATTCGACGCCACCTTTTTCCAGCGCGGTCCGGATGTCCTCTGGTGGTAATTGGTCCGTGATCACGGTGTCAATCGCCTCCAGAACGCAGAGCTGGCTGATGGATTGCCGGCCGAACTTGGTGTGGTCCACGCACAGGATGACGCGCCGCGCCGCCTGCATCATGGCAATCTGGATCTCGATGAGCAGTCCGTGGGAATTAGTCACGACTTGGGCGGTGAGACCCGCGCAGCTCAAGATCGCCACATCGGCGTGAACTTGGGCGAACGCCGCCAACGCCAGCGGCCCTACCAGCACGCCGAGGCGCGGATAAATAAGTCCGCCGCTGACCACGACTTCGGTCTTGGCGGACGAGGAGAAGGCATTCGCCACCGGCAGGGAGTTCGTGATGATGTGGGGGCTTTTGGCTTCAAGGTGCCGGGCGACTTGGAAACAAGTCGTGCCCGCGTCCACGATGACGGTCTGGTTGGGGAGAATCAGCCCGGCACAGGCCTGGCCAATGGCTTCCTTTTCCGAGAGTTGATGGGTCTCGCGGGTGGAAAAGGTGAACTCATCCGATTTGGGATTCACCAATCGCGCCCCGCCGTGAGTGCGGCGAATCAGCCCTTGGCTTTCCAGAATGTCCAAATCGCGTCGAACCGTGGAAATCGAGGCGTCCACCAGCTCGGAAAGCTCGTCCAGCGAGGCGAATTCCACCTTGGCGAGGTGGTCTTCAACCCGTTTCTGACGTTCTTCGGATTGCATTGTCTCCCATTACTGTGGAAGTATTTGAAAGATATTGCAACAAAGCATTTGACGGAACTTCAAATTCTGCCGATAACCACCGCAATGTCTCAGGCAATTCAACCGCCTCCGCATCGTGCCGTCGTCGAACATCTCGTCCGGCAATCGGTCTATGCCCGGCTCGGCAAATCCTTGCCGACGGCTGCCGCCGCTCCGAATCCGCTGGTGGTGAATATTAGCGCGCGCCATTGCCATCTCACTCAGCAAGCCGTCGAGGCGCTTTTCGGCAAGGGGCACCAGCTCCAGGTTCACAAGTGGCTTTATCAGGAAGGGCAGTTCGCCGCCAAAGAGACGGTCACGCTCGTCGGCCCGCGCAGCCGCGTCATTTCCAATCTCCGCATTCTCGGCCCGTGCCGGACTTTGAACCAAGTCGAACTGGCCTACACGGATGGCATCGCGCTGGGCTTCGATCTGCCGTTGCGCAGTTCCGGCGACATCAAGGGCACGCTCGGCGGCATGTTGATGGGTCCGGCGGGCTTCTTCGAGATGGAGTCGGGCATCATTCGCGCGTTGCGTCACGCCCACATGAGTCCGACGGACGCGGATTACTACGGCGTGAAGCCCGGTGACTGGATGAAGCTGAAGATTGGCGGCGATTGCGGCATCACGCTGGATCGGATGCTCTGCCGCGTGGACAAGAGTTTCAAGCTGGAGGTCCACATCGACACCGACGAGGGCAATGCGTGCAACTTGCAGCCCGACACTTCCTGCGAACTGATCAAATAATTTTCAACCACAGATGGACACGAAGGAACACGGATACGGAAAGGAAGCGGGTGCTGGGTCATCCGTGTTCAACTGTGTCCATGCGTGGTCAAAAATTTCTGACGAATCAACCAACAACACCAAACTATGAGCGAAGCAATCGGCATGATCGAAACGAAGGGCTACACCGGAAGCATCGAAGCCACTGATGCCATGGCCAAGGCCGCAAATATCACCATCACCAAGACCATCTCCATCGGCGGCGGTCTCATCACCGTCATCTGCCGGGGTGACGTGGCGAGCGTCAAAGCCGCTGTGGATGCGGGCAGCAAAGCCGCCGGCAAGGTCGGCGAACTCGTGGCCAGCCACGTCATCGCCCGCCCGCATGATGACCTTGGCAAAATCTTCTTCGGCGAAGCGGCTGCGGTAAAGAAGTAGTTCTCAACCCCAAATTTTAATAAATTTATGACTCAACAAGCAATTGGCATGATCGAGTGCAAGGGTCTCTGCGCCCTTTTCGAGGCCGTGGACGCCGCGCTCAAGTCCGCGAACGTCACGTTCACCGGCTGGGAAAAAATCGGCTCCGGCTATGTCACCGCATTCTTTCGCGGCGACGTCGCGAGTGTGAAAGCGGCCGTGGATGCCGGTGCCGCTGCGGCCTCACAGGTCGGCTCGGTCGTCAGCGTGCAGGTGATTCCGCGCCCGCATGACGGACTGGCGGTTCTCGGCAAGTGGCTTCAGTGATGAACCACAAAGGCACCAAGTTCACCAAGACTTTGTGTCCTTCGTGGCTTCGTGGTTAGCCCATGAAAATCCTCATCGCCAACATCGGTTCCACTTCGCTCAAGTGGCGCTTGTTCGACTTCTCGAACAGCGCCGAGAAGCTGCTTCACAAAGGCGGCTTCGAGCGCGTGACCGATTATTCCAAGGCGATTGAGGATTGTCTGGTGCAGCTCAAAGAGGCCGGTGCCATCGCGAGCGAGAGCGAGCTTGCCGCCGTTGGTTTTAAGACCGTCATCGCAAAGAATGTCACCGGCTGCGTGCGGCTCGACGAGCGCGTGCTCAAGGCGATGGAGGATTTCAACGGACTCGCGCCCGCGCACAATCCGCCTTACATCACCGGCATCCGCCTGTTCGCGCAGCGCATGCCGGGCGTGCCGCTGGTCGCGTTGTTCGAGACGGCGTTCTACCAGTTCGCGCCCGAGCCGATGATGCGCTACGCCGTGCCGGACTCATGGCACGACATCGGGGTGCGCCGCTGGGGATTTCATGGCGCGAGCCACAAGTTCATCGCCGAACGCAGCGCCGAAATGCTCGGGCGTGCCGACGTGGCCGCACGCGCGCAAAACCTTTACGTGAATGGTGGCAAGTCCGTCGTGAATGGCGCGCCGCTGCGCGTCATCTCCTGCCACCTCGGCGGCAGTTCGAGCATCACAGGCATGGTCAACGGCGGGGCCATCGGCAACAGCCTTGGGATGAGTCCGCAGTCTGGTTTGCCGCACAACAACCGCGTGGGCGATCTCGACGCGGAGGCGCTGCCTTTCGTGGTGAAAACACTCGGACTCTCCATCGAGGAGGCGCAGCGACAGTTCGCCCAGGAAGGCGGTTTGAAAGGTCTCGCCGGTGGACTCTCGAACGACATCCGCGACATTCAGGAAGCCGCGTCGAAAGGCAACGCCAAAGCCAAGCTCGCCATCGACGTGTTCGTGAGCGAAGCGCGCCGCTGGATTGGCGGCTACTTCTTCCAGCTTAATGGCGCCGACGCCATCGTGTTCACCGCCGGCATCGGCGAGAATCGCGCGGAACTGCGCGCCGCGATTTGTGCGAACCTCGACCAGCTCGGCATCGTGCTCGACGTCGAGAAGAACAATTCCACCCGCGCCACCGAGGCTGTCATCAGCGCCGCGAACTCGCGCGTGAAGGTGCTGGTGATTCCCACGAACGAAGAACTCGTCGTGGCCCGCGAAGCGAAGCGGCTGCTCGAATCCCGAAACTGATTACCGAAAACTGATCACTGATTACTTCCCAAAACTCTCAACCAACAACACCAAGCAAAATTATGTCACAACAAGCCATTGGAATGATTGAAACCCGCGGGCTCGTCGCGCTCGTCGAGGGCACGGACGCGATGCTCAAGGCCGCGAACGTCGAACTCGCCGGCCCGATGACCCAGGTCGGCAACGCGCTCGTCACCGCCGTCGTGGTCGGCGATGTCGCCGCCGTGAAGGCTGCCACCGACGCCGGTGCCCAGGCCATCAAGGCGATCAAGGGCGAAATCGTGAGCGTGCATGTCATCGCCCGCCCACACAGCGACGTGGACGCGGTGCTGCCGAAGAAGAAGTAATCAGTGAGCCAGTAATCAGTATTCAGTCGCGACATGCGATTGCCTTCACTGATTACTGAACACTGATAACTGATTACTTTTATGTTCCTAGCACGCGTTGAAGGCTCCGTGGTCTCCACCAAAAAAGAGGCCAGCATGAACGGTCGCAAGCTGCTCCTGCTGCGCCCACAGTTGGTGGATGACAAAGATCCCACCAAGTTCCGTCCCGGCGCGAACACCATCGTGGCCGTGGACAGCCTGGGCGCGGGCATCAATGAACTCGTGCTGTTCTGCCAGGGCAGCAGCGCGCGCCTCGCCGGCGGCATGAAAGACACCCCGGTGGATGCCGTGATCATCGGCATCGTTGATTCCGTGGACGTGCTCGGGAAAGAGATTTACAGCGCGAGGAGCTGACGAGCCAAGATGAGCGACCAACCACCAGAGCGACGCCTCGCGCTGTTTCAGCGGAAGGAAATCCGCCGCGTCATTCATGGAAATGAGTGGTGGTTCGTCATTACGGACATCTTGGTGGCGTTGACGGATTCGGTGAATCCTTCCGACTACCTCAAGAAGCTGCGCAAACGCGACGAGCCTTTGAATGACGCTTTCAAAGGGGGGGGACAACTTGTCCCCCCCCTTGGCCTCGAGTTCGACACGGCGGGCGGCAAGCAACTGCTTCAGTGCTGGAACACCGAGGGCATCTTCCGCCTGATCCAATCCATCCCCAGCCCGAAGGCCGAGCCGTTCAAACGCTGGCTGGCCAAGGTCGGCTACGAGCGTATCCAAGAGATTGAAGACCCGGAACTCGCGACCAAGCGCACGCGGGCGATCTACAAAGCCAAGGGCTACTCCGATGATTGGATTGAGAAACGGCTGCGCTCCATCGCCATCCGTGACGAACTGACCGACGAGTGGAAGAAGCGCGGTGTGAAGGAACAGCGCGAATACTCAATCCTCACGGCAGAGATTTCCAAGGCGACTTTCGGCCTGACGCCGTCCGAATACGTCGAGTTGAAGAAGCTCAAGCGTGAGAATCTGCGCGACCACATGACTGACCTCGAACTCATCTTCTCGATGCTCGGCGAGGCGGCGACGACTGAGATCACGCGAAACAAAGACACGCAAGGATTTGATCCAAACAAACAGGCGGCGCAAGAGGGCGGCACAGTCGCGGGCAACGCGCGGCGCGAACTAGAGCAACGCAGCGGCCGTAAAGTCGTGACGGGCGAGAACTACCTCGCGCTGACGCAATCAGCGAAGAAAGCCAAGCGGCTGAAGGACTAAAAATTTATGAGCGCAGTAAATGAAACTTTGATCCGTGATGTGGTGGCCGAAGTGCTAGGCCGTTTGGGCAGTGCGGCTTCGGCCGCAACACCCGCTCCTGCGTCCGCCGCCAAGCACGATTGCGGCTGCAATGGCAAGAGCGCGTCCAGCACCAGCCCGGCACGCCGTGGTAATCTCGGCGTGTTTGAAGATGCGGCAGACGCTTGTGCCGCGGCGCACGAAGCCTTCCTGCAACTTCAGCAGAAGGGCGTCGCCGCGCGCGTGAAGATTGTCGAGATTGTGAAAGCGATGGCGGAGGCCAACGCGGAAACGTGGGGCAAGCTCGAACTCGACGAGACGAAGATTGGCCGGCTCGATCACAAGATTGCGAAACTGGAAATCATCAAGCTCGTGCCCGGTGTCGAGTGGCTCCGGCCGGATGCGCGCAGTGGCGATCACGGCATCACGCTGGAGGAATACACGCCGTTCGGCGTCGTCGGCGCGGTCACGCCGAGCACGCATTCCATCCCGACTCTGAGCGGCAATATCGTGAACATTTGCGCGGCGGGGAATGCCGTGGTGTTCAATCCGCATCCCGCTGCTGCGCGTTGCGCCGCTGTGGCCATTCGCGCTTACAACGAGGCCATCTATCGCGAGACGGGCATCGAGAACATCGCGGCCATCATCTCGAAGCCTTCGATGGAGAGCTTCGCGGCCATGTGCAAACACGAGGCGGTGCGTCTGCTCCTCGTCACGGGCGGGCCGGGCGTGGTGAAGGCCGCGATGCAGACCGGCAAGCGCGCCATCTGCGCCGGGCCGGGCAATCCGCCGGTGTATGTGGATGACACCGCGTGCATGACGCGCGCGGCCAAGGCGATCATTCAGGGCGCAAGCTTCGACAACAATCTGCTCTGCATCGGCGAGAAGGAAGTCTTCGCGCTCGACCGCATCGCCGACAAATTGATGGCGCAGATGGAACAGAACGGCGCGGTGAAACTCAGCAACGCGCAACTCGACGCGCTGACCAAGGCCGCGTTCACCATCACGCCCGGGCAGGGCGGGGGCTGCGGTCATGCCAGCGTGAACAAGGATTTCATCGGCAAGGATCCCATCGTGCTCGCGAAGGCGGCAGGTTTGAATCTTCCGCCGGGCACGCAGCTTCTATTCGCGGAGACCGGTGCGGATCATCCCTTCGTCGTCGAGGAACAAATGATGCCTTTCATCCCGATCACGCGTGTGAAGAATCTCGAAGAGGGCGTGCTGCGCTCGCTCGAAGCCGAGCATGGCTACAAGCACACGAGCATCATTCACTCGCACGACCTTGAGGCGCTCACCGCGATGGGCCGCGCGCTCGACACGACGCTCTTCATCAAGAACGGCCCGTGCATGGCCGGCTTGGGCCTCGGTGGTGAAGGCTATCTCAGCTACAGCATCGCCACACCAACGGGCGAAGGCGTGACGAACCCAAAAACCTTCACGCGCGTGCGTCGCTGCGTGATGGTGGACAACCTGCGCATCTACTGATGCAAAATGACGAATGACGAATGACGAATTCCGAATGACGAAAGAAGCCCGAAGCATGAATGCCGGACAGCGCCACACGCGCTTGGGTTCGCCATTGTCATTTGGGCTTGGTCCCCTCGTCATTCGTCATTCGTCATTCGTCATTTTTCCCAGGGAGGCCGTGTGTTGCTAGCGCGCGTGGAGGGAAACGTGGTCGCCACCCGGAAGCATCCGAGCTTCGAGGGCTGGCGGCTCGTCATTTGCCAGCCCATCGACAACGCGGGTACGCCCGAAGGCGCACCGCAGATCGCCATTGATGCTCACGGCGCAGGCATGCACCAGCGTGTGGTGATTTCCAGCGATGGTTCCGAGGCGAGGAAGGCGGTTGGTGATCCCAAAAGTCCAGCGCGCTGGCTGGTGGTCGGGATTGTGGATGAGTTGGAACCCGGAGTGCCTGTATGAATTTTAACCACAAAGACACAAAGAGCTCGAAGAGGACGGCAAAGACTGGAACTGATTTATTCCAAACTTTGTGCCCTTTGTGCCTTCGTGGTTCAAGCCAATGAAACTCGGCTCCGTCATCGGTCGTGTCACGTTGAGCAAGGCCGTCCCGGAACTGACCGGCGCGCGCTGGCTCATCGTTTCACCGTTCACGCGCGATCATTACCAGAATGGCACCGAGACGCCGGCTGGCCTGAGCAAAGACCCGAGCTTGGTCGTTTACGACGCGCTCGGTGGCGGCGTGGGCCAGACCATCGGTTACATCGAGGGCCGCGAAGCCGCCCAGCCGTTCGAGAAGTCTCCGCCGATTGATGCCATCACCGCCGCGCTGGTGGACGAGATTTTCTACAACCCCATGAAATAACCCAAATGACGAAACTCGAATTGAGAACCATTTGGGAGAAGACGGAAGGGCATTGCCACTTTTGCGGCGATGCCGTGGTTCTCAACCTGCGCGGTTGGCGCGATGGAGACCTGACTGGCTATTGGGAAGTAGACCACGTCATCCAGCGTGACAAGGGCGGAAGCATTGGAGAGAGGAATTGCCTGCCTGCTTGCACACGCTGCAATCGTCTTCGCTGGCATCGCAAGGGAGAAGCGATCCGTGAGTTGTTGTTCTTGGGATTGATTACCCGAGACGAAATTCAGAAACGTACTGCTTTGGGAAAATCACTTTCTGTGTTGTGCGAGAAACGGCTGGCTCGCAATCAAAGCCGCCGCAAAACCAATCGAACTGCGGTCAGCGCCGTAGAAGCAGAACTACTCTTGAAAATTTGATTTATGCCATCTGTCATTACTGCCAAAGAAATTGAAGCCATCATTGCCAAGGGCGGCGATCCGAAGAGCTATCCCGCCGACGCGGTGCTCACGCCCTCGGCCAAGGACGCGCTGCGCGATTACGCCAACGCTCGCCGCGGCTCCGCCACCGCTGGCAATGCGGCCTACACGCCCGGCAAGCCGTTGAGTTCAAAATCGTCGAAGGCCGAACTCGAAGCCTATTTCAATTCCCCCGCCGCCCACGCGTTGAAGGAACAGCTCTGCGACATCGGCCGCCGCCTGTGGGGCCGCGCCTATGTGGATGGCAACGGCGGCAACATCGCCATCAAGGTGGGCGAGGACATCGCGCTTTGCACGCCGACGCTGGTGAGCAAGGGTTTCATGAAGCCCGAGGACATGTGCCTCGTGGACTTCGAGGGCAACCAGCTCGCGGGCGTGAAGAAGCGCACGAGCGAAATCTTGATGCACTTGCAGATCATGAAGCGCCAGCCCAAGGCCGTCGCGACGTGCCACTGCCATCCGCCTTACAGCACGGGCTTCGCGGTCGCGGGACTCGTGCCGCCGACGTGCATGATTCCCGAATATGAAGTCTTCGCCTCCGTGGCCATCGCGCCGTATCGCACGCCGGGCACGCCGGAGATGGGCCAGCTCGTCGCCGACCTCGTGGACAAGCACAACACGATTCTCATGGCGAATCACGGCGTCGTATCGTGGAGCCACAACAACGTCGAGGACGCCTACTTCAAGATGGAGATTCTCGAAGCCTACTGCCGCACGGTGCTCGTGACCGCGCAGTTGGGCATTCCGGCCAAGACGATGTCCGCGCCGCAGCTCCAGGACTTGCTGAAGATCAAACAGAGCCTTGGCATCCCCGATCCGCGCCACGGATTGAAGGAATGCGAACTCTGCGACAACGCCGAGTGGCGTCCCGGCGTGAGTTGCGCTTTGCCTGCGAAAGACACCGCGACCGTCGGCCTTGATCCGCAGGCTGAGGCGATGGTGAAGGTGATCACGGACCAGCTTCTGGCTCAGATGAAATGAACCACAAAGACACCAAGGACACGAAGAAGATGGGGAAGCAGTGGGGCTTTCCAGCCATGTCTTTGTGTTCTTCGTGCCTTCGTGGTTAAAAAACTTATGAAAGTCACAATCATTGGCGGCGGTGGCCGCGTGGGTTCTTGCGCGGCGTTTGCGCTGCAATGCGGTGGCCTCGTGGCCGAACTGCAAATCCTCGACGCGAACAAGGATCTGGCCGAGGGCGAGGCGCTCGACCTGTTGCACGGCAGCGCGCTCTGCGGCGACCAGAAAATTTACGCGGGCGACTACAATCGCGCCGCCGACAGCGACATTTTCCTCATCACCGCCGGCCTGCGTCGCAAGCCGGATGAGTCGCGCCTCGACCTCATCAATCGCAACGTGGCGCTCTTCGTCGGCATCCTCGACAGCATCAAGGCGGCGGGCTTCAAGAAGGACGCGCAGGTCTTCGTGGTGTCGAACCCGGTGGACATCCTCACGCAGCTCGCCGTGCAGCGGCTCGGCCTGCCGTGGCCGCAGGTCTATGGACTGGGCACGATGCTCGACACCTCGCGTTTCAGCTCGTTCATCGCGGAGGAACTCAAACTCGCGCCCACGCAGGTGAAGGCGCTCATCCTTGGCGAGCACGGCGACTCGATGCTTCCCATCTGGTCGAGCGCGGCGGTGAACGGTCTGCCGCTCACGGGCCTGCCAGAATGTTCACCCGGATTTCAGAACGCCGTCTTCGAGCGCACCAAGGGCAGCGGCGCGGAAGTCATCAAGCGCAAGGGCGGTGCCGGCTGGGCCGTGGGTGTAGCCATTCGCGACGTCATTCATGCCGTGCTGTTGAACAAGCAGGCACTGCTTCCCGTGTCGTCGCTCGTACAAGGCGCTTACGACATCCGCGACATCTGCCTGAGCGTGCCGAGCGTGGTCGGACGCGGCGGTGTGCTGAAGCATGTGGAAATCAAACTCTGGCCGAAGGAGTTGATGGGCTTGCAGGCGTCCGCCCGCGCACTCAAGGACACGCTGGCGAAGGTGAAGGCGTGAAAATGACGAATTCCGAATTCCGAATGACGAAGGAAGACCGAAGTTCCAAATCCGAACCGGACGGTTGGATCTCGCCGCAGTTTTTGAGCTTCGGCATTTGGGTTTCATTCGTCATTCGACATTCGTTATTCGTATTTCCCCCGGCATGAAATCTCTCGACGCCAAGCTCACGGAAATCAAAGCCAACCGCGCCTCGCGGGCGTTCATCATCGCCGACGCGAAGGACGCGGACATGGCGTTTGGCGTTCGCTCACCAGGCCCGCGACAGTATTTGTCAGGGCGCGGAAAAAGGCCGGCACAGTTCTCGCCCGAAGTTTGGAACCGCGACGAGTTCGGCTACCGCAACCTGCCCGAGTTCCTCGACATCATCCGCGAGGTCACGCATCAGGGGCTGATCGACATCATGTTGATGTCCGCCTACGTGAACGAACAGCTCGCGATCAAGGAGGGGTTGTTCAAGAGCTCTCACGTCACGCCCGCCGCGCGCGCGAACGACACCACGGATGTCTGGGCGGCACGCCACGGGGCATACACTCGCGAGCCAAGCCAGCCTTTCCGCAGTGCCGCGATTGATCACATTCAGTGTGGCGAGATCGAATGCGACCGCGATGGGAGCGGTGAGTTCATTGGTGCAAACCTCGGTCTCTACTCCATTACGTTCGTCAACGAACTGGAGCAGGACCGTGAGGCGCTGCTTTGGTACAAGGCATTTCGCGAAGAGGCCGAGCGCAAGCAGTTCCGGCATTTCCTGGAAATCTTCGATCCGAATGTCGATTCCGGCATCCCGGCGGAAAAGCTTGGTGAGTTCATCAACGATAACATCCTTCGCACGCTGGCGGGTGTTCCGGATGCCGGCCGGCCGGTATTCCTGAAGATTGTTTATCATGGTCCGAAGGCGATGGAGGAACTCGCGCAGTATGATCCGAACCTCGTCGTCGGCATCCTCGGTGGCGGCGCGGGCACGACCTACGACGCCTTCCGGCTCATCCACGACGCGCAGAAGTATGGCGCGCGCGTGGCGCTCT
This sequence comes from Akkermansia sp., assembly GCA_043785945.1. GTDB lineage: Bacteria > Verrucomicrobiota > Verrucomicrobiia > Limisphaerales > SIBH01 > JANNGC01. The sequence goes on along the minus strand of JAYVWQ010000460.1, from coordinate 2,540 downwards.
TCGGCCGCAAGATTAACAACGCCGAGCACCAGCTCGCGTTCATCGAAATGCTCCGCCTCATCACCGACGGCAAAGTCTCGCCCGAGGAAGCCGTGCGCGCCTATCACGGCGTGCTGCAAGGCAAAGGCATCCAGCCGCATCGTCCGTTGGAAAAAGATTTGGAGCTCACCGACCAGTCCATGAGCTACGACGGCAGCGCGACCAAGCGTTCAACAGTCGAAGTACGGAACAACCCGATTGCCGTTTCAAAACCGACCGCGAGTGAGGAACGAAAAGATCAGAGTCTCGTAACCTCGACTGCTACGAGTGGCGAATGGCCGAAGTTTGCTGACGGCAAGCCTGATTTTGACCGCATGACTTCGGCACAACGGCAGGCTTTTGACGCGGACAGGCTCAAGCGCAAGTTCGGGTGAAGCAGTATCGGGGTGCGCCGACATTACTTTGGAAATGAGGCGCGGTTGATCCGGAAAAATCTTTCACTCCTTGTTTCACCACTCCGAGCGAGGGATTCGATCCGGCGAAACAGCCTGGCCCTTGAACAGATGTCGGGCCGCGCCTTCGTGTGTCCCCGCATTCACCGGCGGCAGCGCGCGGAAGCAAGGCTGACCGTGTTCCGTGACGAGAATTGTTTGGCCGGCCTTGACCGCCGTCCGAAGCCGGACGCTGCGGACGAACTGGCTGAAGGTCACCGAATTCATGCAAGGCAAACCATCGCACGCGAGCCTGGCAGCAACAAGAAAATCTCCGCTGTGACGACGGCTCGGCACCAGTGGGAGCGTTCAGTCCGGCGTTGTCACTGCGGAAGCGTATCGGGTGAGAGCTGTCGTGGGCGTTGGCGTGCTGCAACACCAAGGCACTTGGCGTTGAACTGAACCCGCCATCGCATCACATCCGCAACCGTCTGGGTGGACCAGTTCTGGGTCGCGGTGGTGAACTCGAGCATTTTCAAAATCTCCTGAGCCGCCCTTGTGGCTACCCAGGCCTGACGGGTTCCGTTCGTCGTCGGACGTTCGAGAATCATTTTGCCGTCAGCGCCGATGGTCGAAAGGGCAAAAGCGGCGTCAAAAACATTCTCAGGTTGCGAACTCGCGAGCGAGGTGCCGAGTTCCGGCGAAAACTCTTTCGCTTCCGGTCCCAAAATCGCCACAACCCGAAAGGCCGCCGCGCGCTGGTCGCGTGCCAGAAGAAATCGAAACTTGGTGAAGGTTTGCTTGTCCAGAAACTCGGTGGCCGTCCCCTTCCACGAACTGTCCTTGGCCGTCATCCACGCCCGCAGCACGGGATAGAGCTTCTGCTTGGGCATCCCCCGGATCACTTTGGCTGCTTGCTGCGAATCCGCTGTTTCCAAATTGCGGGTCACCAACAGCCATTCGCTCATTGCGCGTCCGGCGTAGCGGGGTTCGCACAGCATGATGGCGACGCCAATCGACAGCACGATGAGAACCGCTACGGCGATGCAGGCACGAATCTTCATGGCTCATCCCGGAGCGGCTTGGTGAAAGCGATTCGTCATCGCACTCCGCTCACCGAAGAAACGCATCACTCAATCCGCCATCCACCGGGATGATATGGCCGGTGGTTTTCGTAAGACGATTGGAGACGAGTAAGAAAAAACCTTCGGCCTGGTCGGCGGGCGTGATCGGATTCTTCGTCAGCGTGCGCTCGGCGTAGAAGCGGGCGAGGCGTTCCGTCAGCGCGTCGCTCGATTCGCTCTCGGTGTAGGGGATGTTGTATTTCGCGAGGCTGGCGATGACGCGGTCGCGCGGGAACATGGCGCTGCCTTGCACGACGGTCGCGGGCGCGACACCGTTGACGCGGATGAGCGGCGCGAGTTCCACCGCGAGTTCGCCGACGAGATGATTCGCGGCGGCCTTAGACGTGTCGTAAGCGATGGAACCTTTCTTCGCGACCACGGCGTTGGCGCTGGTGGTCAGCACGAGGCTGCCGGGCAATCCTTGTTCGAGCCAGTTGCGCTTCGCTTCATCGGCCACGATGTAGGAACCCATGACGTTGATGGCGAAGGTGAGCGGCCACTTGTCGTCGGGGATGCGGCCGGTGGTGTCCGGCGGGACGAAGATGCCGGCAGTGACGACGATGGAATCAAATCCACCGTAAGCCAGTGACACCTGGTCGAGCATGGCCCGTACGCTGTCGCGTTTGGTGATGTCGCAGGCGAGGCCAACGGCGACGCCACAATTGGAAAGACCCGTGCCGGCCACGCCGATGCCCGCGCCGTATTTGTCCGTGATTTCCTTCGCGGTGGCCTTCGCGGCTTCCAGCTTGAGGTCCACGCACACAATGTGCGCGCTTTCCTTCACGAGCCGGTGCGTGACTTCCTTGCCGATGCCGGAGGCCGCACCGATGACCACCACCACTTGCCGCGCGAGTTCCTTCTCGGCGGGCATGCGTTTCAGCTTTGCTTCTTCGAGCAGCCAATACTCGATGTCGAAGGCCTCCTGCTGCGGGAGCGCGATGTATTTGTCGATAGCCTCGGCCCCGCGCATGACTTCCACGGCGCAGTTGTAGAACTCGGCGGTGAC
>JAYVWQ010000459.1:0-5416 GCA_043785945.1 Akkermansia sp. | reverse complement strand
AGCGCCTCGCTGAAACCCTCGCCGCCTACCACTGGCTGGCCTTGGTCATCCTCATGCTCCCTTTGCTCTTCGCCAAGAGTGCATGACAGGCTCTAGACTCCCGCGCATGAACGCACCCCTCCCGGATCGTGGCACGGATGTGCTGAACGGCACGCGGCGGACGGATGGTTGTTAGGCCGCTTTACACAATGAGAGCTTCGCGATTCACATTCTTTATTTTGATGCTGGCGACCATTGCATTTACAGGGTGCGCTACATCGAAACCTGTTCCGGATCCACTGGCTGGTTGGAGCGTGGCAGATTATCTCGTCCCACCTGGCGAGGTTTTTGTGAAAGACTATCAAGGCTACATCGCAAACCTTTCATCCGAAGAACGCAAATTCGTCGGGTCGGCTCAATTTTTCAAAGACGGAACAGGTCAACACGCTATCAGGCTTGAAATCCCTCTCCACGGGACTTGGTGGTTTCATGTGCTCATTTACGACAAGGACAACAAACGCATTAACACAATCAAATACTCGCCCGGAGGGTATCGCTCCTGAGTTGATGACATCACGGCCTAACTCGGCTCGCTAACCTACTCCGCCGCCCGCCAGTCGAGCACCTTCAACTGCACGGTCACGTTGCCGTTGAAGCGGTTCAGGTCGGGGGCGAAGGCGAGGTCAAACGTCCCCACCGGCAGGGAGCCGTCCTTCACATTCCACAGCACGGCTTCGCAGGTGTGGGCGCCGTCGGTAATCCAGAGCTTGGCGTGCTGCTTGTCCCGCCCCATGCGCAGCGGGGCGCGCTGGTGCCCCACGTTGCGCAGGAAAAACTGCGGGCGCGGATTGCCCATGCCGGTCTGCTCCAGCCGGGCCAGTTCCTGGAGGCGGGGCACGGTCAGGTCGCGCATCGTGACCTCGGCATCGAGGCGGAGGGTGGGTTGCAGCTGCTCGGGCCGGAGGCTGCGGCGGGCCATGATGTTCAGCCGCGCGCGCAGGGCATCAATCTGATCGGGGTGAATGGTGAGGCCCGCCGCCATGGCGTGTCCGCCGTGGCGCAGGAGGAGGTCGTCACATTCGCGCAGGGCGGCGGCGAGGTCGAAGCCCTCGATGCTGCGCCCCGAGCCGCGCCATTCCCCGCCCTCGCCGCCGATGATGACGGTGGGGCGGTAAAATTCCTGGAGCACGCGCGAGGCGACAATGCCCACGACGCCGATGTGCCAGAGGAGTTGCCCCTCGACAATGACGAGGTCGCGCGCGGCATCGAAGCGGGCGCGCACGGCCCCGATGGCTTCGGTGCTGATGCTGCGCTCGATGTCCTGGCGTTCGCGGTTGCGGGCGTCGAGGCTCTGGGCCAGCGGCATGGCCTCGGCGAGGTCGCGAGACTGGAGGAGGCGCAGGGCTTTCTCGGCATTTTCGAGACGGCCGGCGGCGTTCAAGCGCGGCCCGAGCTGGAAGCCGACTTCGTAACCGCCCACGTCACCCTTGATCCCGGCGACTTCCTTGAGCGCGATGAGTCCGGGCCGCGTGGTCTCGCTGAGGCGCACGAGCCCGGCGCTGACGAGGATGCGGTTCTCGCCCCGGAGCGGCACGAGGTCGGCAATGGTGCCGAGCGCGACGAGGTCGAGGAGCGGGCGGAGATCGTAGTCGGCCGCGCCGGGCAGTCCGTCGGCGCGGGCTTGTTTGACGAGGGCGTGCGCGAGCTTGAAGGCGAGACCGGCGGAGCAGAGTTCGGTGAAGGCGGAGCCGAGCTGGGGATTGACCAGCGCGACGGCGGCGGGCGGGGGATCGGAGACTTGGTGGTGGTCGAGAACGAGGACGTCCACGCCGCGCTCGCGCAGCCAGGCGACTTGGGTGCGCGCGGTCGAGCCGCAGTCCACGGCGAGCAGGAGCGTGACGGGGAATTTTTCCAGGCAATTCTCCACGCCGGTCTGGCTGAGGCCGTAACCCTCCTCCATGCGATGGGGCAGGTAGCAGTGAACCGTCCAGCCGAGCGCGGTGAGAACTTCATGGAGCAGCGTGGTGGAGGTGACGCCATCAACATCGTAGTCGCCAAAGATGACGAGCGGCTCGCGGGCTGCGCGGGCCGCGAGCAGGCGCGTGACGGCGGCGGCCATGTTGGGCAGCAGGAACGGGTCGGCGAGGTGCTTGAGCTTCGGGTCGAGGAAGCGCGCGATGGGTTCGGGTTCGCTGTGCCCGCGATTAAGCAGGCACTGCGCGAGGAGCGGCGAGATGCTGAGGCTCTTCGCCAGGAACTCCACGAGAGCCGGCTGGGCGGGAGCCAGCGACCAGCGGGACTTCATGGCGTGGCGGGCGGATGTTTCGGCTTGATGACCACCGAGAGGAAGATGGACAGCCCGATGATGGCGATGACGCCGCCCAGCGCGAAGACAGTGGGGATTTTGAGCCAGGGTTCCACCAGCATCTTGCCGCCGATGAAGACGAGGGTGAGGGAGAGTCCGTACTTGAGCAGGCGGAAGGCGTCGATGGCGTTGGCCAGCACGAAGTAGAGCGAGCGCAACCCGAGGATGGCGAAGACGTTCGAGGTGAAGACGATGAAGGGCTTCTGCGTGACGGCGAAGGTCGCGGGAATGGAGTCGAGCGCGAAGACGAGGTCGGTGGTCTCGACCATGATGAGCACGAGCGCGAGCGGGGTGAGGGCGCGGCGGCCGTTCATGGTGGTGAAGAAGCGCGCGCCTTCAAAGTCCGGCGAGATGGGGAAGAGCTTGCGCGAGAGCTTGAGCACGAAGTTGTTCTCCGGCTCCACGCCGCCTTCTCCGGCGAAGAACATTTTCACTCCGCTGAACACGAGGAACGCCCCGAAGACGTAGAGCACCCAGTGGAAGTGCGTGACCAGAGCCGCGCCCACGCCAATCAGGGCGCCGCGCATGACGAGCGCGCCCAGGATGCCCCAGAAGAGCACGCGGTGCTGGTGCTGGGCGGGGACTTTGAAGTAGGCGAAGAGCAGGGCGATGACGAAGACGTTGTCCATCGAGAGCGACAGCTCGATGAGGTAGCCGGTGATGAATTCCGTGGCGTCCTCCCGGCCGCGAAAATAACCCAACCCCGCCGCGAAGAGCATGGCCACGACAAACCAGACGCAGGTCCAGATAATCGATTCCTTGAACTGCACGACATGGGACTTGCGGTGGAACACGCCGAGGTCGAGCGCGAGGAAGACGAGGATGCAAACGATGAACGCCGCCCAGTGCAGTGGGGTAATCGTGAGCGCGGCAAACATGGGTGTGGATGGTCTGAGTTGCGGAAGAAAATGCAAGAGCGGAGCAGGGCAGGGTGCGAATTGAAAAGCAGCCAAGAAAACGCCCGGACCAATCGAGTTGATCCGGGCGTTCGTGAAAAGCCTGAGCAGTTGCGCCGACTACGCCTTGACGACCTTGGCCGCCCCCGCGCCTTCCATCGTCACCATGGCGATGGTCATCGGGCGCTGGCCCTTGTGCCACCAAAGGACGATGGCGCTGGCGATGTAGATGGACGAGTAGGTGCCGGTGATGATGCCGACGAGGAAGGTGAAGGCGAAGTCGTTGATCGCACCGCCGCCGAAGAGGTAGAGCGCCATCGTGGCGATGAAGACGGTGCCGGAAGTGATGAGGGTGCGGCTCAGGGTCTGGTTGAGCGCCTGGTTGATCACGTCGCGGAAGGTGCCGCGCACGCCGAGCTTCAGGTCTTCGCGGATGCGGTCAAAGATCACGATGGTGTCGTTGATCGAGAAACCGATGATGGTCAGCACGGCTGCGACCATGGTGGCGTTGAGTTCGCGGCCGACGAGGGCATAACAGCCGATGGTCATGAGCACGTCATGCAAGATGGCCACGACCGCGCCGATGGCGAAGGAGAATTCGTAACGGAACGCCACATAGACCAGGATGCCGAGCAGGGAGAGGAGCATGGCGATGACCGCGCTGCGGAGAATTTCCTCACCCACGCTGGGGCCGACGCGTTCCGAACCGACCAGCTTGAGACCCGCCTGGGGGAAGTCCTTGGTCAGCACGTCCATCACTTTGTCGGTGGTGTTGAAGGCGGTGGTGATGCGCAGCTTCTCGCCGGTGCCGGTGATTTCCTTCTGATACTGGATGATCGGATCGCCCGCGACGTGCTTGATGGCGTTGCGGAGTTTATCCACGTCCTCCTTCTGCGTGAAGGTCATGGTGAGGTTGTCCCCGCCGACGAAATCGATGCCCAGCATGTGGCTGCCGCGATAAAAGCCGTAGCCCACGCCGACGATGATGATGAGCCATGAAACGGCGAAGGCCGGCTTGGCCCAGCGCATGAAATCAACTTTCGGGGCGCGGATGATGTGGAGCATGGGCAGCGATTTCATCCAGCCCATGGAGAGAAGGGTGTCGAAAATCAGGCGCGTGACGACCAGCGCCGTGAACAGGCTGGCCGCGACACCGATGGTGAGCGCGATACCGAAGCCCTTGATGGTGCCGGTGCCCATGTAAATCAAGATGACCGATGAAATGAGCGTGGTGACGTGCGAGTCAAAAATGGTGCTGAAGGCTCGATCGTAACCGGCGGCGAGGGCGCTGCGCAAAGGTTTGCCCTTGGCTGACTCCTCCCGAATACGCTCAAAGATCAGGACGTTGGCATCCACCGCCATGCCGATGGTGAGCACGATGCCGGCGATGCCGGGGAGGGTAAGGGTGGTTTGGAAGGCGCACATCACGCCAAGCAGGATGACGATGTTGAGGACAAGGGCGAAGTTCGCGACCATGCCCGCGCCGAGATAATAAATGGCCATGAACGCGGCCACCGCGATAACCGCGTATTTCGTGGAGTTAATGCCGCTGGTGATGGTGTCCTTGCCCAGAGAGGGGTCCACCTTGGTCTCGCTGATCACGGTCACGGGAGCCTCCAACGGATTCTGCAAGATGGCCGCGAGGTCAAACGCTTCCTTCTCGCCGATGCTGCCGCCGGAAATCACGCCGCTGCCTTCAGTGATGGCCGACTTGATGACGGGAGCGGAGTTCAGTTCGCCGTCGAGAATGATGGCCAACTGGCGCCCGATGTTTTCCGAAGTGACCTTGGCGAAGGCCGCCGCCCCCTCGCCATCGAAGCGGAAGGAAATTTGCGGGTCATTCATGTTGCCGCGCAGGACCCCGGCATTCTTGATGTTCTTGCCGCCGAGGCCGGGCACGCGTTCCTTGCTCACGATGAAGGGCACGGCGGCTTTGGTGCCGTCGGGCATGTTGCGCACTTCCTTCAGGACCACGTAACCGGGCGGGATGATGCCTTCTTGGAGCAGCTTCGCGCTGTCTTCATGGACCATGCGGAATTCGAGGAAGGCGGCTTTCTGAATGTTGGTCCGCACCCGGGCCATGTCCACTTCGGAAAGGCCGGGCATCTGGATGAGAATGCGGTTTTCGCCGACGGGCTGGATGAGCGGTTCGGCCACGCCGAATTTATCGACGCGC
>JAYVWQ010000458.1:0-9691 GCA_043785945.1 Akkermansia sp. | reverse complement strand
GACAGCGACTCCCGGCTCGCTCAAGCGGTGCCGGAAATTTACGCGCTCCCGGCCCTGGGCGAACGCGTGGTCCTGAACATCGTGGACGCCCTGCTCTGCCAGTATCAGGGTGAACACATCGGACGGCTCCACGATTCCACCGCCTTGAACCAACTTCGCTTCAGCACCGATCCCGTCGCGCTGGACGTATTGTCCGTGCAGGAACTCATCCGACAGCGCAGCCACGCCGCCCTGCTCTCCAACCTGCGCACCAATCGCCTCGAACTTTATCAGAACGCCGCCCTGCTCGAACTCGGCCAGGCCGACCCCCGACAAATTGAGTTGCGCGGCCCCAAACTGCGGGAGTAGTAGTTTCCCCGAACCGCAGTCCCGTAACTGGACGGATGGTGCGGTTTCCAGACATGTCCTATTACTTGGCAGCAAGACGGATGAAGAGCACCCTAAAAATGGCGGCGGCCCTGCTACGGAGGTTTAACCAACCTCATCCCCAGCCCGGCACGGCGGCGGCGGGCCGCCAGTCGCTCATCAAACTTGGCCTCCTCGTGGTCCTTTCCCTCGGCAGCTATCTTTTCTTCAGCCGCGTGATCGTGACGGCGGTTGAAGTTGAGGGCGTGAGCATGGCTCCGACGCTCAAGGCGGGCGACCTCTTCCTCCTCAATCGTTTTGCCTATTTCCATCGCGAACCGAAGCGCGGCGAACTGGTCGTGGTGCGTGACCCGGAGACGGGCGACCTGATCGTCAAGCGCATCGTCGGCCTGCCCTGCGAAACGGTGATCATGCAAAACTATGTGCCCTTCGTGAACGGACGCCGTTTGCGCGAACCGTACATCAGCAGCACCACGCGGATGGATGCTTCGCCCCTCAGCAAGCCCACCGTGGTGCCGCGCGGTTTCTACTTCGTCCTCGGCGACAACCGCTCGCGCAGCCTCGACAGCCGCGCCTTCGGACCGATCCCCCGCGAAAGCATCCTCGGCGTCATCACGCTTTGATTCGGCGCTCCGTTTAATTTCTCCCGCACCGCTTCCGCGCTTGAGCCGGGCCGTTCTTTCGCCCAAGGTTTCCATCGTCCCCGCCGTCCGCTCGCGTGCGTCTGGCTTGGACTCATTGCCATGAAACACATTTTGCTCCGCGCCCCACTCGCCCTCTGGCTCCTCGTCGCCGCCATTCCGCTCGCGGCGCAACCCTTCGTCAACTTCGAGGCCAAGCAGACCATGCCCGTGCGACTTTCGCCGGATGGCTCGCGCCTCTTCGCCGTCAACACACCGGACAACCGCCTCTCCGTCTTCGATGTTTCCAATCCGCTCAACCCCATTCTCATTGCGGAAATTCCCGTGGGCGTGGAACCGGTCTCGGTGAATCCCGTGAGCAACGACGAGGCGTGGGTGGTGAATGAAGTTTCTGACAGCGTGAGCATTGTCTCAGTGTCGCGGCACGCCGTCATCGACACGCTCAACGTGAAGGACGAACCGGCGGACGTGGTCTTCGCGGCGGGGCGCGCTTTCGTCAGTTGCGGGCGCAACAATCAGATCGCCGTCTTCGATCAGAGCACGCACGCCAGCATCACCAACATCCCCGTCTTCGGCGAGAATCCCCGTTCGCTCTGCGTGAACTCCAACGGCACGCGCCTCTACGCCGCCTTTGCCCTCTCGGGGAACCGCACCACGCTCATCCCCCTTACCGTGGCTCCACCCCAGCCCGCGCCGACCAATCCGAATCTGCCGCCGCCACCTCAGGTCAGCCTCATCGTGGATGCCACGGACCCGGCGTGGACCAATGGCTCGAACGCGCCCATAAAATTCACCATGCCGGACAACGACCTCGTGGAAATCGACACCACAACGCTCGCCATCACGCGCTACTTTCCGCGCGTGGGCACGATTAACTTCGCCGTCGCCGTGCGGCCCGACAATGGCGACCTCTACGTGGCCAACACCGATGCGCGCAACACCACGCGCTATGAGCCAGTGCTGCGCGGCGGGTTCGTGACCAACCAGATTAGTCGCGTGAACATCACCAGCGGCGCGGTCACGCGCTACGATTTGAATCCCGGTTTCGCCTACACGAATTTCCCCAACCTCGCCAACCAGTCCAACGCCCTGGCCCAGCCCACGGCCATCGCCTTCGGCCCGAGCGGCGCGAATTTCTTCATCACCGCCTTCGGCTCGGATCGCGTGGCCCTCGTGGATGCGAACAGCGGCGCGGTCACGGCCCGCATCGACATCAATCCCAGCACGCCCGGCTCCGTGGCAAATCCCCGCACCAAGCGCGGACCGCGCGGCCTTGCCCTCAAACCCGGCGCGGCGCTCTACGTGGCCAACCGCATTTCCAACACGCTCACCGTGATCAATCCGACCAACCGTCTCGTGATTCGCGAGATTCCCATCGGCAGCCACGACCCCACTCCGCTGGTCATCCGCGAGGGGCGCGGCTTTCTCTACGACGCGAAAATTTCCGGCGGCGGTCTCGTCTCCTGCGCCTCGTGTCACATCGATGGCGAGATGGATTTGCTGGCGTGGGATCTCGGGGATCGCGGCGGCGAACTTTCCACCAACCGCATGAAGGTCGCCGGTTCGCAGACGGTCTTCCCCGGCGGAGTTTTCTCGAATGTGGTTTTCCATCCCATGAAAGGTCCGATGACCACGCAGACCTTGCGTGGGCTGAATGGACTCGACCCGCTGCACTGGCGCGGGGACCGCACGAACTTCCTGCACTTCAACGGCGCGTTCGAAAGTCTGCTCGGTGGCCCGGTGCTTTCAGCGGCGGACATGGTGGCGTACCGCAATTTCATCAACACCATGGTTTTCCAGCCCAATCCCAACCAGACCCTCAGTCGCGGACTGCCCCCGACGCTCGGCGGCGGCGATCCGGTCGCAGGACGCAATGCTTACTTGAACACGAATTACGCCACCCTCTTGGGCGTCGTTCCGCTCCGGTGCAACACCTGCCACGCTCTGCCCAATGGCACGGATCGCGGCTTCACTCCCGCGCAGGCTTTGCAGGAACCGCAGGACTTCAAGGTGCCGCAGTTGCGCGCCACTTACCAAAAGCTGCGCTTCAACAACGCCCCCGGCGCGCAGAGTCTCCTCGGCTTCGGTCTCGTGCATGACGGCTCCGATCCGAACGTGGCCGCGTTTCTCACGCGCCCCGTCTTCGGCACAAACTTGAATGCGGATGGCGTGCAGCGCTCGAACATCAGCGCCTTCGTGCAGTGCCTCGACACGGGCCTGGCGCCCGCCGTCGGGCTGGGTTACACGGCGAGTTCCAACAACGCGGGTGGCCTCGCCACGAACGGCTGGGCCTTCCTCGAACAGGAAGCGGCGAAACTCACGAACATTCAACTGGTGGTGAAGAGCGTCATTGCCGAGGTGCCGCACGGCTACCTCTACCGGCCGGCCTCGAATGATTATCAATCCGACTCGACCAACCGCCCCGCCCTGAGCAGGGCGCAACTGGTCAGCCTCATCAGCACCGGCGGCACCGTCACCATCATGGGCGTGCCGCCAGGCAGCGGGATGCGCCTCGCCCTCGACCGCAATCTCGACGGCGTCCTCGATGGCGATGCGCCGCCCGTTTCCCTCCGCATCGCGCGCGGCTTGAGCAACGGCCTCGTGACCTGGCCCACCAACGCGAACGGCTACGTCCTCCAAACCGCCACCTCCCTGCCCTCCACGAACTGGACGGCCGAGACCAGCCTCCGCGCCACCGTCGGCGGGGAATTCGCCATCACCAACAGCGTGATTTCCACGAACCGGTTTTACCGGCTGAAGCAATTGTAAGGACGAGGCCAGTCGGTAAAAAGATGTCTCGCGAAGGACGCGAAGGGGGGGCGAAGAAAACAAAGGCGCGCGGTGAATAGGCTGCCAGTTTAGAACGGGCGCATCTTCGAATTGCCACCGCAGATGGTCGTGCGACCGCTGGTGTGGGTCAGGCTTCCAGCCTGACGGTTCGGGCGACATCCCTGCCGCCCGTCCCGAGACTGGGCGTGTCGAGAAAAGGAAAACTGAACACGGGGCATGGATGCCCCTTGAACCGTCAGGCAAGGATGCCTGACCCACAGGCCCGACCGCGTCCCCATGACGGTGGTGCTTCCATGATACGCCTGTTCGGAACTGGCAGTCGGTTCACGCAGGAACACCGCCGAGGCAGAGACGTTGAAACAGGGAATGGAAGCCAAGTCGAAGGAGTTTTGTGGAAAAGGGCGCGGAGGTTTACGCGAAGGTGTAGTGCCCAGACTGTGATTGAACAATTTTAGAACTATGGATCAGAACACAACACTTTCTCCAACCCTGCGGCTATCGGGAGACGCTTTGGCAAAAGGCATCAAGCAGTCCGTTGCGGAGGCGGCGCCAAGAATCATCGCCGTCGGCGTGCAGCCGAAGATGGCAGTCATCCGATGGGCGAGGGTGGCGTCGGTCTCACCGTGTTCGATGTGGAGAGGGAGGAACTTTTGCTTTCCTTGTGTTCTCTTGCGGCAAAAGAAATCCGTGTCCATCGGTTTTCATCCGTGGTTGAGATTCTTTGCGTTAAATTTCAGCCGTCGGATTTCTTCGCGTGGTCGAACAGTTGTTTTTCCAGTTCGGCGATGCGGGCTTGGATTTTCTGGCGGTCGGCGCGGTGTTCGTCCATTTCGATCGGCGGAAACATGGACTCCGCGTAATAGGGCAGATGGCCGGAGGTCTTGTACATTTTCTCGCGCGCCAAATGCGGCGTGCGGACACGGACGTAGCCCGCAGCGAACTCAGTCTCCTTCGCCAGCTTTTCCAATTCCTCGACAAGCACCGTCCCTTTGGGCAGCCACAGCGGCATGCCCGGCCCAACAAATTCGGTGTCAATCGCGAACAGCCCCATCTCCGCGCCGATCTTGCGATGGTCGCAGCGCTTCGCCTCTTCGAGCATTTTGAAATACTCGTCGAGCGCGGTCTTATTCTTGAACGCCGTGCCGTAGATGCGCTGGAGCTGCGGGCCTTTTTCGTCGCCCTTGTAATACGCGGCGGCCACGCTGGTGAGCTTGAACGCGCCGATGTTGCCCGTCCGCATGACGTGCGGCCCGGCGCACAGATCGAGGAAGTCGCCGTTCTGGAAATACGAGATGGCCTCGCCCTCGGGAATCTGCGCGATGAGGTCGAGTTTGAACTTGCTCACGTTGCCGGGCCGTTCGCTCAGGCCGCCGAGACGCCCGCTCTGCGCGTCCTTGATGGCCTGTTCGCGCGGCACTTCGATCTTCTGGAAGACGTTGTTGGCCTTGATCTCCTTCTTCATCTCCTCCTCGAGGCGCGCGAAATCCTCCTGCGTGACGCGGTGCGGCATCTCCAGGTCGTAGTAGAAACCAGTCTCCACCGGCGGCCCGTACGCGAGCTGGGCCTCGGGCCAGATGCGGAGCACGGCGGTCGCGAAGACATGCGCGCACGAATGCCGGAGGCGTTCGAGGTCGGACATCTTGTTGCGGTCATCGAGCGTCTTGCGCTCGGCGTTCACGGCTTCGGGCGGTGTCGGCTGCTGTTGATTTTCGTCGGGCATAAATTTTTGTTTAACCACCAAGGCACGAAGGACACGAAGAGGGGGAAAACCGGGAATGGTTTTCTGTCTTCATCATCTTTGTGCTCTTGGTGTCTTCGTGGTTCATCCAAATAAAAACGCCTCGGACTGGTCAGTGCGAGGCGCGGCATTCATCCATCCGGCGGATGAACGCTACATCGTAGTCGTGGTGATCAGGCTGTTCGGAATCACGGAGCGGACGGTAGGAGCGCCCCGCCGTGAAGGCAATTTGAATTTCCAAGGGACGAACTTACCGGATGCCCTCACCGCGCGTATTCGCCGGGCGTGGCTGGGCCGGACCACCGAATTTCGCGTCCCTTTGCTTCCCTCGTTGGCAAATCCAATTTGGCCCGCTAGCCTGTGCCGCGTTCGCAAATCACATGAGTAAATCACGCAAACGTCCCCGCCCCGCCCGGAGCCAGCGTCCGGGCAAACCACCCGCGCGCCGTGCCTCGGGGTGGTTCATCCCGCTGGCCCTGCTCGTGGGGTCCATTGCCGCCATCGCCTTCTGGCAGACGCGCTCCGGCCCACCGAAAGCCGGAGCCGGCGGCGCGGCCTCGAACGGACCGGTCGCGGTCTTCAGGCCGTCGCTGCTGGCCGAGACGAACTTGCCCCCGATGGAGGTCGCTCATTCGGTGATGGTGACGGTGATGCTGGACTTCGGCGGCCAGCCGCCCTCCATCGCCGAGGCGCTCAAGCAAGTGGAGCGGCAGTATGCGCCGGAGTCGGGCACGGAGCGGACCTTCGCTATCCTCGATGCTTTTGGCCAGCCGGATGCCTCGGGCAAGCTGCAGATTTCCATGCACGTGAGCAGTGAGCGGCCGGGCGTGGGCGCGCTGGTTTTCAAACGGACGGGGGAAGTGCTTTGGAAGGCCCGCCTCGTGGCCGCCGGTCCACCGCCGCCGGAGAAGTCGCTGACCATCACGATGGAAGACCCGAGCGGTCAGACGACGTACGCGGTGGATGGCTCGAAGAATCCCACCAACATCCTGAATGCAGTGCTGAACCAGAATCCGCTGACCATGCGGGACTATTGGCCGGACGGCGAGGAGCGGACGCTGACCTTCATCTACAGCACTTGCGGCTGCCCGGTGCGGACGCGGGTGCGGCGGCAGGGCGAGAGCACGGTGCGGCCGAACGACTGGCCCGTGATGTTCCCCGACGACCCGGACGCGATGCGAGTGATCAACGGATTGATGGGCTGGCCGGAGACGCGGTGAAGAGGTCCAGCGCGACCACTGCGACCCACCGGGTGCGCCATTTCAGCGGCTGTAAATTTTTCTGCTGCAATTTCCCGCGCCGTGCTGTCCAACCATGCGCATGAAAAACTCGTTCCCGTGGTTCCTCTGCCTGGTTGTGGCGGCATTGTTCGCGGCGTGTGCTTCTAATATGAATTCCCCTGCCCCGTCTCCAACCACTCGCCTCGCTTACCCAGTCACGAAAAAACTCGACCACATAGATACGCTCCATGGTACGGCGGTGCCTGACCCGTATCGCTGGCTGGAGGACGACCACGCGCCGGAGACCGAGGCATGGGTGCAGGCCGAAAACGCCGTGACCTTTGCGTATCTGGCGCAGATTCCCGCGCGGGCCAAAATAAAGGCGCGCATGACGGAGTTGTGGAACTACGAGCGCTACAGCGCGCCGCACCGGGAAGGCGGGCGCTACGTTTTCAGCAAGAACGACGGGCTGCAAAATCAAAGCGTGCTCTACACCATGCGCACGCTGGAGGAGCCGCCACAGTTGCTGCTCGACCCGAACAAACTTTCCGCCGATGGCACGGTGGCGCTCGCGACTTATTCCATTACGGACGACGGGAAGCGGATGGCCTATGGGATTTCAGCCGCTGGTTCCGACTGGCATGAGTTCAAGGTGCGCGACCTCGATTCGGGGCGGGATTTGCCGGACCACATCCGCTGGGTGAAGTCGAGCGGCGCGGCTTGGACGAAGGACGGTCAGGGTTTCTTCTACTCGCGCTACGACGAGCCGAAGTCGGCGGACGCGTTCAAGGGGGTGAACTATTTTCACAAACTCTATTACCACCGGCTCGGCACCGCGCAGTCCGAGGACGCGCTCATCTACGAGCGCCCCGACCAGAAGGAGTGGGGCTTCGGCGGCGGGGTGACGGACGACGGGCGTTACCTCGTCATCTCGGTCTGGCAGGGCACGGACACGCGGAACCGATTCTTCTACAAAGACCTTCAGCAGCCGGATGCAAAGGTGGTGGAGCTGCTCAAGGACTTCGACGCGGACTACACCTTCATCGACAACGTGGGCCCGACGTTCTACTTCCGCACCGACCTCGACGCACCGCGCGGGCGGGTCGTCGCCATCGACGTGGCGCAGCCGCAGCGCAAGAACTGGGTCGAGGTGATTGCGCAGACGGCGGACCGGCTGCAAGGGGTGGGGCTGGTCAATGATCAGTTCGTGGCGAGCTACCTGAAGGATGCGCGGAGCGAGGTGAAGATTCACGACCGGCAGGGAAAGCTGGTGCGGAGCGTGGAGCTGCCGGGCCTCGGCACGGTGGGCGGCTTCAGCGGGAAACGCACGGAGTCGGAGACATTTTATGCGTTCACCGGGTTCACCGCGCCGACCACGATTTATCGCTACGACATGCGGACGGGCGTGAGCACAATCTTCCGCCAGCCCAAGGTGGATTTTGATCCGGCGCTCTTCGAGACGAAGCAGATTTTCTACACGAGCAAGGACGGGACGCGCGTGCCCATGTTCATCACGCATAAGAAAGGGCTGAAGCTCGACGGCACGAATCCCACCCTGCTCTACGGCTACGGCGGGTTCGACATCAGCCTCACGCCCAGCTTCTCCGTGAGCACGGTGGTCTGGATGGAAATGGGTGGCGTGTATGCCGTGCCGAACTTGCGCGGCGGCGGCGAATACGGCCAAGCCTGGCACAAGGCGGGCACGAAGCTGAAGAAGCAAAACGTCTTTGACGACTTCATCGCGGCGGCGGAATGGCTCATCGCCCACGGCTACACGTCCCGCGAAAAACTGGCCATCAGCGGCGGCAGCAACGGTGGTCTGCTGGTGGGCGCTTGCATGACGCAGCGGCCGGAGCTGTTCCGTGCTGCGCTGCCCGCGGTGGGCGTGATGGACATGCTGCGCTTCCACAAGTTCACGCGCGGCTGGGCCTGGACGAGCGACTATGGCTCGCCCGACGACGCGTTAGAATTCCGCGCGCTGCTCGCCTACTCGCCGTATCACAACCTGAAAGCGGGAGTGCATTATCCCGCCACGCTGGTGACGACGGCGGACCACGACGACCGCGTGGTGCCCGCGCACAGCTTCAAATTCGCGGCGCGGTTGCAGGAGGTGCAGAGCGGCCCGCATCCCGTGCTCATCCGCATCGACGTGAAAGCGGGCCACGGCGCAGGCAAGCCGACGGGCAAGTTGATCGAGGAAGCGGCGGACAAGTTTGCCTTCCTCGTGCGAGAGCTGGGGATGCGGGATGGGGAGTGAGGGCGGGGTGTTACACCGTTGAAGCGATAGCGGGCCGTTTTCCCTCACCCCGGCCCTCTCCCCACGGAGAGGGAGCATCGCATCCCGCCATCGGAACAAACCAAGCGTCTCGAAAAGTTCATGAGATGGAAAACCGTGACTCCCTCTCCCAGCGGGAGAGGGCCGGGGTGAGGGAGAAGGCACCGATAGACATTCCGCCACATGAGAATGAACCGGCAGTTAAGAGAGCAACCCCTTCTCCGCCTTCACCCCAGCGCCAGCTTGGAAGCACCTTTGGGCAGTGCGAAACAAACCGTCACTCGACCGTCAGCGCGAAACCAATTTCCCGGCGCGAGCTTGGCCAGCGAGGAAACTTCCGTGAGCGCCTCTCGCTCCGGCCCGACGACCAGCGCGGGCGGAGTCGCGCCGGGAGCGGCGACCGAGAGCGTGAAATCCGGACAGGCAAAGGGCGCGCGGAAGTTCAGAGTGCGCCCATCGGCGCTGGCTTCAATGTGCGTCAGTTCTTTAGCCGCCGAGTAGCGCGCGATTTCGCTCAACTTCATCCAGCGAATCCCTTCCCCGAACCGCGCGGCCAGGCGCTTGACCACGTCTTGGAAAATCTGGAACCCCAGCTCGCGACCGTTGAAGTAAACGCCCGTCCAGTGGCAGACCATGATGGCCGGTTCGCCGCGCGTGATGA
>JAYVWQ010000457.1:0-6230 GCA_043785945.1 Akkermansia sp. | reverse complement strand
CCGTCGCTCTTCGGTGCGGCAAGACCGGCGCGGGGGGACGGAGTTAAATACAAGGAGAGCAAGAATGACGACTCCGAGGACGACCGCGTATTTCTTTTTCATGGCCGCGTCTTCCCGGCTGCGCCGCTACTCCTTCAACGCCGCTGCCAAGTCGCTTTCATGCTTCACCCGCGCGCCCTCGATGTCGTAGGTGTGGTTGTCGGTGTGCTCGGGATTGAGCGGCGAGATGTCGCGCAGGCGCTTGATGATGCCGGGCAAAACCCGGAGCACATGATCCACTTCCTCGGCCGTGTTGTAGAGGCCGAGACTGAACCGCACGCTGCCCCGCGCCCGCATCGGGCTGAGTCCCATGGCGCTGAGCACATGCGAGGGATCGAGCGAACCGGTGGTGCAGGCCGATCCGCTGGAACAGCAGATGCCCTGTTGATCGAGGAGCAGCAGAATGGCCTCGGCCTCCACGAAATCGAAGGCGATGTTCATGGTGTTGGGCAGGCGCGGCTCCTTCGCGCCGTTGCGCACGGTGTTCGGAATGGTGTGGAGGATGGTGTCTTCCAGTTTGTCGCGCAGGGCGCGCACGCGGGTGTTCTCCTCGCCGAGACTGGCCACGGCGAGATCGGCCGCGCGACCAAAGCCCACGATGTGCGCCACGTTCTCGGTGCCGCCGCGCCGTCCGCGCTCCTGATGCCCGCCGATGACGTAGGGCTGGAACTTGGTGCGGCGCTTCACATAGAGCAGGCCGACGCCCTTGGGCGCGTGGAGCTTGTGCGCGCTGAGGGAAAGGAAATCCACGCCGAGAGCCTTGACGTCGATCTTGAGTTTGCCCGGCACCTGCACGGCATCGGTGTGGCAGAGCACGCCCCGGCTGCGGCAGATGGCGGCAATCTCCTCGATGGGAAAGAGCACGCCGGTCTCGTTGTTCGCCCACATGACGGAAACAATGGCGGTGTCAGGGCGAATGGATTTTTCCAACAGGTGCAGGTCGAGCGAGCCGTCGGATTCCACGGGGAGGAACGTGACCTCGAAGCCCTGCTTGCGGAGGTATTCGCCGAAATTGATGTTGGCGGAATGCTCGACGGCCGTGGTGATGACGTGCTTTTTCGTCGGCTGCGTGACGAGGGCGGAATGAATCGCGGCGTTGTTGCTCTCGGTGCCGCAGGAGGTGAAGACGATTTCCTTGGGGTCGGCATTGATGAGCGCGGCGCACTGCGCGCGGGCCTTCTCGACGTGCCCGTGAACCTGCGAACCAAACGCGTAGGCACTGGAGGGGTTGCCCCAGAAATCGCGCAGCATGGGAATCATGGCGTCAATCACCTCGGGCGCGACGCGGGTGGTGGCATTGTTGTCGAAGTAAAAAACTTTGGGCTGCTCAGTCATAAAAACGTGAGCGGACTGTAGAGGGCGGGCGCAGCGGTGCAAGAACACAAAGGGACGGAAGGGCGGGGGATTTTCGATGGAGGCCGCGCTGACCACAAATTCTCAAATACCTGTTGCAAGGCGAAAGCTCTCTGATAGTTTCGCCCCTCCGTTTCCCCGGAGTGGGGTAAAAAACGGATAAATCGCTAAGAGCAAATGCCGACAATCAACCAACTCGTCCGTAAAGGACGGAATAAAGTTCGCACGAAGTCAAAGTCGCCGGCCCTGGAGAACGCTCCATTCCGCCGCGGCGTCTGTCTTCAGGTCATGACCCGTACGCCTAAGAAGCCCAACTCCGCGATGCGTAAAGTCGCGAAGGTGCGCTTGACGAACGGCTTCGAGATCATCGCCTACATCCCCGACGAGGGGCACAATTTGCAGGAGCACTCCATCGTGCTGGTGCGCGGCGGACGTGTGAAGGATTTGCCCGGTGTGCGCTACCACATCGTTCGTGGCACGCTCGACGCCGCCGGCGTGGAGAAGCGCCGCGTGAGCCGTTCCAAGTACGGCGTCAAGCGCCCGAAGGTGAAGAAGGAAGCGAAGTAATTTTTTAGGAATTTCATTATGTCACGCCGCCGCCAAGCCTCCAAGCGTCCCCTGATTGAAGACGCGAAGTACCACAGCACGCTCGTCTCGCGTCTGGTCAACACCGTCATGAACTCGGGCAAGAAGAGCACTGCCCAGCGCATCGTCTATGGTGCGTTTGACCAGCTCTCGGAAAAGAATCCGCAGAGCAGCCCGCTGGAAATCCTCCAGCGCGCCGTGGACAACGCCAAGCCCCGCCTCGAAGTGAAGCCCCGCCGCGTCGGTGGTGCCACTTACCAGGTGCCGCTCGAAGTCACGACCGACCGCCAGCTCGCGCTGGCCATGCGCTGGCTCGTGGATTTCGCGGACGCCCGCAAGGGTCTGCCGATGAAGGAGGCGCTCGCCGCAGAAATTATGGAAGCGTACCAAGGTCAGGGCAACGCCATCCGCAAACGTGACGAAGTGCATAAGATGGCCCAAGCCAACAAGGCGTTCGCGCACTTTCGCTGGTAGAAACAATTTTGATTCAACCTTGCCCCGGCGGCGAAAGCGCTCGGGGCGTTTTCTTTACCCATTATGCAAGCACCAGTCGCCAACGGAAAATCGATTAACTCGCCCAACCGGCAATACACGCTGGAGCGCACGCGCAACATCGGCATCGCCGCGCACATTGACGCCGGCAAGACCACGACCACCGAGCGCATTCTTTTTTACACCGGTCTCATCCACAAGATCGGTGATGTCGATGACGGCAACACCGTGACCGACTGGATGGAACAGGAAAAGGAACGCGGCATCACGATCACGTCTGCCGCCGTGACCTGCTTTTGGACCCAGAAGGCGACCAAGCCGGGCGAAGAGAAGCTGAACAAGTCGTACCTGAACATTCCGCATCGCATCAACATCATCGACACTCCGGGTCACGTGGATTTCACGGCCGAGGTGGAGCGTTCCATGCGTGTACTTGACGGCGCGGTCGCCGTGTTCTGCGGCGTGGCTGGCGTGCAGCCGCAGTCTGAAACGGTCTGGCGTCAGGCCACCAAGTATCGCGTGCCGCGCATCGCGTTCGTCAACAAGATGGACCGCACAGGCGCGAACTTTGACAACGCAGTCGATGACATGCGCAAGAAGCTCAACGCTTATGCGTTCCCGATTTTTCTGCCCATCGGTGCGGAAGATCAGTTCGCCGGCGTTATCGACGTGGTGAACCAGCAGTCCATCGTGTGGGGTCCGGGTGACGTGCAGGACGAAGGTTTGAACTACACGGTTGGGGAAGTTCCGGCCGCGATGAAGGAAAAAGCCGAGGCTGCGCTCGCCGAACTCATTGATGCCGTCTCGAACAAGGACGACACCATCGCCGAAATGGTTTTGGCGGAGAAGCCCATTGATACGCTCTCGCTCAAGGCCGCCATTCGCCGCCTGACCTGCGCGATTGAACTCGTGCCCGTGCTCTGCGGTTCCGCCTTCAAGAAGAAAGCGGTGCAGGTGCTGGTGGACGCGGTCATCGATTATCTCCCCAGCCCGATTGACATTCCCCAAGCCCAGGGTCTCGAACCCGGTACGGACAATAAGATTGAAGTCGCGTCCGATGACGCGGCCAAGTTCTGTTCACTGGCCTTCAAGCTCTGGACCGACCCGTACGCGGGCAAGCTCGTTTTCTTCCGCGTGTATTCCGGTCAGCTCAAAAAGGGCGACAACATTTATAATCCCCGCACCCGCCGTCGGGAACGCGTCAGCCGCCTCATGGTCATTCAAGGCAGCGAACGCAAAGACGTCGAAGTGGCCTACTCCGGCGACATCGCAGCCCTGGTCGGTCTGCGCAACATCACCACCGGCGACACGCTGTGTGATGAAGATTACGACGTGACGTTGGAGCCGCCGACCTTCCCCGAGCCGGTAATCAGCATGGCCGTGGAACCGAAGACCAAGCAGGACCGCGACAAGATGTCCGAAGGCTTGCAACGTCTGGCCGAAGAAGATCCCACCTTCCGCTGCTTCACCAACGAAGAGACGGGCCAGCTCATTATTGCGGGCATGGGCGAGTTGCATTTGGAAATCATCTGCGACCGCCTCAAGCGCGAATTCAACGTCGAAGCCAACTCCGGCGCTCCGCAAATCGCCTACCGCGAAACCGTGACCAAGGCGGCCGAGGGTGAAGGCAAATTCATCCGGCAGTCCGGCGGGCGCGGCCAATATGGCCACGCCTGCATCAAGCTCTCCCCGAACGAAAAGGGCAAGGGCGTCGAAGTGCTGAACAAGGTTGTCGGCGGCGCGATTCCCAAGGAATACGTCCCGGCTGTGATCAATGGCGTCGAAGAAGCGATCCGCTCCGGCGTGTATGCCGGGTTCCAAGTCATCGACGTCAAGGTCGAGGTCGTGGACGGTTCCTTCCACGAAGTCGATTCCAACGAACTGGCCTTCAAGATGGCCGGCATCTTCGCGCTCAAAGACGCCTTCAAGAAAGCCGGCCCGATTTTGCTCGAGCCGATCATGAAGGTCGAAGTGACGACCCCCAGCGATTACCAGGGCGACATCGTCGGCGACATCAGCCGCCGTCGTGGAGCCATCGAGACCATCGACGCCAAGCAGGGCCAGGTCATTGTGAACGCCAACGTGCCGCTGGCCGAAATGTTCGGTTACGCCACGGCCATTCGCTCGCTTTCCAAGGGCCGCGCGGGTTATTCCATGGAGCCGTTCTCCTTCGAGCAGGTGCCAAACAGCGTGCTGACCACCATTCTGGATCAGGCCGCCAAGAAGCCCGCGGCTCGCAGCTAGACCAGTCAAAATCTTTTCACGAAAGAGCCATCGGAGAAATCCGCTGGCTCTTTTCTTTGTTTTCATTGCTGCCCCGGGACGCACCGCCGATTGCTTCTGTGCCCTGACTGGTTAAACTCCGCGCACCAAATCTTATGCACCAATACATCGAACGCGTGGTGGACCTGCTCGATCCCGCGCAGAACTGCATCTACAACATGAGCGCCGAGGAGGCCCGCGCCCGCGTGCTGGCCAATGACGCCGAAGGCGTGCGCGGCATTGAAGGCTCGTTCGCGGTGCTCGCCCGCGACGGTAAAACGGTGCGCATGGCCCGTTCACTCGACCGCCCGATGCGCTACTTCCTGGCCAAGCGTGCCGCTGGTCCGGCGCTGATTGTGGCCGACCGCATCGACGCCATTCACGAGCAGCTCAAGCGCGAGGGGCTGGCCGAACAGTTTCATCCCAGCTACACGCGCATGGTCCCGGCGCATTACATCATCGAACTGCAACTCATCGGCTGCCCCGACCCCGATCCGACCTACACGCGCTTCTTCAACCCGCAGCGGAACAAGCTGTCCACCGACCTCGACGAGATCGGTCGCGCCTACATCGGCGCGCTCGCGGATGAAATCGCGAAGTGGCTGAAACGTGCCGCCAGCGCCCCGCTGGCGAACCTTACCGAAAACGCCAGCGAGACGCGGGCGGCACACTGGCCCATCGGCGTTTGTTTCTCCGGTGGCATCGACAGCGGCGCAGTGTTTCTCACGACCTATCACGTCATGCGACAGCTCGGCCTCAGCCCGTCGCGCCTCAAAGCCTTCACCCTGAGTTTTGGCGACGGGCCAGACTTGGCGCAGGCGCGCGAGTTCCTGAAGCGCGTGGGCCTTGAACTGTTTCTCGAACCCATCGAAGCCGACCTCGCCAGCATCGATGTGGCCGAAACGATTCGCGTGCTCGAAGACTACAAGCCGCTCGACGTGGAATGTGCCTCGATGGGGCTGACGCTCTGCCGTGGAATTCGTGCGCGCCACCCGGAGTGGAAGCACCTCATCGACGGCGATGGTGGCGACGAGAACTTGAAGGATTACCCCATCGAGGAAAACAAGGAGCTGACCATCCGCAGCGTGGTCCACAACACCATGCTCTATCAGGAAGGCTGGGGCGTGGGACGCATCAAACATTCGCTCACTTACAGCGGCGGTCTGAGCCGAGGCTACGCCCGCACCTACGCGCCGACGCGGCATCACGGCTTCGAGGGCTTCAGCCCCTTCACGCAGCCGAACGTGATCGAAGTGGCGGAGGGGATTCCCTTCATCGAACTCACCGATTACGACGTGAAAAAACTCTACGCGCTCAAGGGCGAAATCGTGGCGCGTGGCGTGAAGGCCATCACCGGGTTCGACATGCCGGTGTTTCATAAGCGCCGCTTCCAGCACGGCGCCCTGCGCGTCGAGCAACTGCGCCGGCAGATGCCGGAACAGGAGGCGGATTTGCGGCGGCAGTTTTTGGCCATGTATCAGTGACGACAGAAATCAAAG
>JAYVWQ010000456.1:0-4030 GCA_043785945.1 Akkermansia sp. | reverse complement strand
ATTACTTTCTGCTGAAAACAAAATCGTTCCTGCGTCATCCTGGCGAGTCGGGATTCACGCAAAATTACGAATGCCGATTAAATCAGCGGTTCCTTAGCGCGCTGCGCGGGACAACCGTTGCAGAGCCTGTCGGGCGGGCGCGAAGTCGGGGCGCAGGCGCAGCGTTTCGCTGAAGGCGGTCACCGCGTCATTCGTTCGCCCCAGATTCAGGTAGGCGGAACCCAGGTTGAACCGCGCCTCCACATAATTCGTGTCGAGCCGGGCGGCTTCGGCGAAGTGTTTCAAGGCCTCGGCCGGTGCGCCTTGCTCGGCCAGGGCGCGGCCGAGGTTGTTATGGGCCGAGGCATTCTCCGGCGCGAGTTGGAGCGCCGTGCTGAATTCCGACACCGCCTCGTCGAAGCGCTTCAGACGGGTCAGCAGATTGCCCAGATTGTTGTGAGCCTCCACGTATTCCGGGAACAGCTTGAGCGCCTCCCGGTAGCTCTGCTCCGCCTCCGGCCATTGCCCCAGGCGCGTGTGAGTAACACCGAGATTAAAATGAGCCTCCTCGTCCTCGGGCTTTAACTCCAGCGCGCGTCGGTAGCAGAGGATGGCCTGCCCGCCCCGCCCCCGTTCCAGCAGCATGGTCCCGTTGTTCAACAGTTCCGCCGCGTTGGTTTGCTGCGCGAGCCACGCAAAGAATAGTTCGGGATTTTCCCGATTCGTGGCGCTGGCCAAGGGAGCCGCGTTGCTCACGACATTCCCGCCCGTCCGGGGTGGAATGGACCGGGATGATTTGCGCGTTCCGAACCACGCCGCCGTGCCGACGGCACCGGCCAGCACCAGCCCTGAAAGTATGCGGGCGGTGGAATTTCGCCGGGCCTGCTTGATTTGTTTTCGGGGTTTGGGCACGGGCCAATCGTGCCGGGAGCGTGAGCCTCATTCAATCTTTCATCCCGGCGGAATCACCTTGCCCGCCTCCCCGGCCCGCCGCTAAATCCCGCTTCGATTTTATAACCATGAGCATAGCCACACGCACCGGCGACGACGGCACCACGGGGTTGATGTATGGACGGCGTGTGCCCAAGACGCATCCGCGCATCGAGGCCAACGGCGCCATCGACGAACTCAACGCCGCGCTCGGCGTGGCGCGCGCGACCGCCACGGATGAATGGCTGCGCGGAGAAATCTTCACCACGCAGAAGCAACTTGTGGACATCATGGGCGAACTCGCCACCGCGCCCGACGACCTCGGGCGCTACGCCCGCGACGGCTTCATCCTCGTCACGCCCGCGATGACCGTGCGGCTGGATGAGTTGGTGAAGCATCTCGAAGCGCAGAAAATTTCCTTCAAAGGCTGGGCCACGCCCGGTGCGACGCCGCTCGCCGCCGCACTCGATCTGGCCCGCACCGCCTGCCGCCGTGCCGAGCGCCGCGTCTGCGCCATCCGCGAGACCGGCGAGTCCGTCAACGCTGAGATCGTCATTTACCTCAACCGACTCTCTGACGTGCTTTGGCTGCTGGCCCGCTGGATCGAGACCCGCGCCGAGCCAGCGACGGAGATCGTGGTTTGAATGATCGGCGGCAAATTTCCAAAGTTCCTTGTGAACCCGCGCCCCGCTCGCTTATCAAAAGCCGAAGAATCCAGACAACACCATGAGCCATGAACACCAAGTGACCGACCGCGATTTGCAATCGGTCGAGCATCTCAAAGTCGCCGCCGGCAAAATCAAATCCGAACTCGGCAAGGTCATCGTCGGGCAGGAGGAAGTCGTCGAGCAGGCGCTCATCGCCATCTTCACCCGCAGCCATGCGCTGCTCGTCGGCGTGCCCGGACTCGCCAAGACGCTGCTCGTCTCCACGCTGGCGCAGACGCTGCACATGTCGTTCAAACGCATCCAGTTCACGCCCGACCTCATGCCCAGCGACATCACGGGCACGGAAGTTATTTTCCAAGACCCGCAGACCAACGTGCGCGAGTTCCGTTTCCTCAAGGGCCCGATCTTCGCCAACATGATTCTCGCCGACGAAATCAACCGCACCCCGCCCAAGACGCAGGCCGCCATGCTGGAGGCGATGCAGGAGCGCAAGGTCACAGTGGGCGGGAATAACTTCACGCTGCCCGATCCGTTCTTCGTCCTCGCCACGCAAAATCCCATTGAACAGGAAGGCACCTATCCGCTGCCCGAGGCGCAGCTCGACCGCTTCATGTTCATGATCAACGTGGACTACCCGACGGCGGAGGAGGAACTCCAGATTATGAAAATGGCGACCGGTGCGCCGCTGGAAAAACCGCAGGCCGTGCTCTCGACCGACGAAATTCTGCACCTGCAACAAATCGTGCGTCGCGTGCCCGTGGCCGACCACGTTTATGCCTACGCCGAACGCCTCGTGCGCTGCACGCGCCCGAAAACTTCTGAGGCGCTCGACTTCTGCAAAAAGTGGCTCTCGTGGGGTGCCGGTCCGCGCGCCGGGCTGAACCTCATTCTCGCCGCCAAAGCCCGCGCCATCCTGCGCGGCCAGACCTACGTGAGCTGCGACGACGTGGCCTCGGTGGCGCTGCCCATTTTCCGTCACCGCATCGTGGCGAACTTCGCCGCCCAGAGCGAGGGCGTGACCAGCGACGACATCACCCGCCGCATCCTCGAAACGATTCCGAAGGACGAGAAGCTGGCGGCGTGAAGAAGTCTTGATAGAGCGTCCCGCGCTAGTGATTCGGGGCTGGTGTTTTGGGAAGTTGCTGACGCAAGGCATTTGTGCGCCAGTTCTCCTCAATAAGTAATGACGAGAGTGGATTAACATCCCGAATTCCAACCATTGTGAGAAACGCCTTTCCTGCGCTTGCTCGGATTCGGAGATTTGGATCATTCAATGCGCGGTCGTGAAAGAATTGGAGTTTTTCAGCATCGCTAAACCTCTTCTCGTCACGGACGAAGGGAATTGTTTCACGCTGCTTATCAAGCGGTATGCGAGGGAACAGCTTCGTGATCGTTTCTAGGCTCACCGTCTCCTTGAAGAGATTCGTCATCTCTTCAGAGCCAGGAATCTGGGAAAGATCCGGCAATCGTGGATATTTCCAAGTAACAGTCTCAAAGCCGGCGTAATCATCAAGGATTGCCAATCGCGCATTGTATGCCTCGGCAAAATGCGGGCTGCCTGGAGGGACGTTTGATAATGAGTCGTACGCGTCGGCGAATCCAACGCGCGCCTTCTCGACTAGATTGTAGAACTCTGCATCTTGTTTCAATTGCTCCAACACTGCTTTCGCTTCATCGGTGGTTTTGGCGGCAGCCAAGGAGCTTCTGCGGGCTTCAGCGGCACTTGAAGCGACAGCATCAATCGTATCGCGCTGTGCTTCGATCTTGTGCTCCACTGTCGTAATGCGAGACAACGCCTCCTTGGCTGCTTGTTCTGCTTTGGCCGCTTCTTCGGCACTCCTCGTTGCTGCTGCCGTTGAAACTTTGAAGTCCCGCCACGAAAGGTTTAGAGCACTATTTGGCCGAAAGTGGGAAATAACCATCGCTGTCAAGATCAGCATCACGATGACGGCAGCGGCAGTGAACACTCCATGGAAGAACTTCTTAATTGGTTTTGGGATCGGCTCCAAAATAGCGCAGAGAATTTTGTCTAGTTTCGCCATGCGCCGCCGATACGCGGTCACGGGAGGCCCTTCCTCTCGCGAGTGGTTCAAATCATCATTCGTCATGGAGGGATGATGAATCGGATGCCTGCTTCTTCCAGTGGAAATTTAAGGCGAGTTTTCCTCGCACGCTTTCGAATTTCTCCAACCGAACAAGTGCGTGATTGCGGTCGCTTTTCCCCGTCATTATGCTTCCTTCGTGACCATCAAGCGTTTCAATTTTCTGTGCGGCTTGCGTTAAATTATGGACCAAGCCCACCTCGACCAACTCCTCGACCCGCAGACCATCTCGCGCGCGGAGGCGCTGGGCTTGCAGGCGCGGCACATCGTCGAGGGCTACATGGCGGGCGAGCACAAGTCGCCGTATCGCGGCTTCGCCATCGAGTTCGCGCAGCATCGCGAATACACGCA
>JAYVWQ010000455.1:0-3855 GCA_043785945.1 Akkermansia sp. | reverse complement strand
CAGAGCGGCGGTCTGGGCGAAGGCTGGTCGGATTTTTACGGCCTGGCCTTGCTGGCGGAACCGGGCGACGACCTCGCGGGGAATTACCCCGTGGGCGGCTACCTCACCTGGCAGTTCAACGGCTTGCAGCAGAATTACTACTACGGCATCCGGCGCTATCCGTACTCGACCAACCTGAACATCGACCCGCTCACCTTCAAGGACATTGACGCCAGCACCATGTCATCTCATACGGGCATCCCGAAGAATCCCATCATCACCAGTGTGGGCAACCAAGTGCATCGCTCAGGGGAAATCTGGTGCAGCATGTTGTGGGACATGCGGGTGCGGCTGCTGCAAAAGTATGCGCCGACCAACGCCACGGCCTACACCAACACCAGCCTGCGCATCCTCCGCTACGTGACGGACGGCATGAAGCTCTCCCCACCCAACCCTAGTTTCGCCCAGGCCCGCGATGCCATTCTCACCGCCGTGCGGAACACGCCGAACAGCGGCACGGACGAGAACGACGTCTGGGTGGCCTTCGCCCGGCGCGGCCTCGGCCTGAACGCCATTTGCCCGGACAGTTCCACGACCTTCGGCGTGGTCGAGTCGTTCGACTCGCCGCTCCAGCCCGAGTTCGACGTGTTGCCGCACCTCACCACCTATGTGCTGTCCGGTCCGGTGGGCGGACCGTTCCTGCCCAGCGGAGTGACGAATACACTGCTCAACTCCACCCCCACCAACCTGCCCTGGGCGGCGGGCGTGAACGTGCCGTGGCTCCAATTGTCCGCCAGCGGCGGCCTGCTGCCCCCCGGCAGACCCGTGACGAACTTCATCACCGTGACCCCGTTCGCGAACACGCTTCCGGCGGGCACTTACCAGGGAAATCTTTTCTACACCAACCTCGTTCGGTCCCAGTTGGTGGCGCGCGCTATTTTCCTGACCGTGCAAGCAGTGCAGCCCGACACGCTCGAGGTCAGCCCGACCAGCACCTACCTGGCGGAAGGGCCGACGGGCGGACCATTCAGCCCCAGCCAGCGGATTTATCAGTGGAACAAGACCGGGGCCACGCCCTTCGCCTGGCACGCCTACAGCACCAACCTCTGGCTGACCGTGTCTCCGACCAACGGCACGCTCGCGGCCAGCCCGGACACCACCAACATCGCCGTCACGATCAACAGCAACGCCAGCGTGCTGGCCCAAGGCATCTACGAGGGCAACATCACGTTCGTCCACACCGCCACCGGAGCGCGTGTCTTCCGGCCCGTGTCGCTGCGCGTGGGGAGCGTCGATTATTTTACGGAGGAATTTCTGGGGCGACCATTCGATCTGTCCTACAGCACCCTCACCTTCACGCCCGATCTGTCGCCCAGCTTCTACCGCGTCTGCCATGAGTCCGCGTCGGTCTTCCCCACCGACCCGGCGGGCGGCACGCCGCTCGCGCTGGCCGATGACCAGTTCCGGCAGGTGGCGCTGACGAACGGACGGCAGGTTTCCCTCTTTGGCAACAGTTCCAACGCCCTCTTCATCGGGGCCAACGGCAACGTGAGCCTCAACCCCGGCGGGAACACCAACTTCTTCTATCCCGGCACCTTCAACCACTTCGCCGCCAACCGGGCCGCCGCGCTCTATGTGGATTTGAACCCGGAGACCGGCGGCAGCGTTTCCTATCTGCAACTCTCCAACCGTTTCGTCGTCACCTACGACAGCGTGCCGGAGTTCGGCACGGTCAACGCGAACAGCTTCCAGATCGAGATGTTCTTCGACGGGGCGCTGCGCCTGACCTGGCTGCGCATCGACGCCACGAACGCCGGGCCGGTTGTCGGACTGGCGCGCGGCACGGGGGTGCCGGGGGATTTTGTGCAAAGTGATCTGAGCGCGTTTGGCGGCTGTCTCCCGCAGGCCACGCTGCTCCTGCCGCTGGCCGCGCTGGAGGGCGATGGCAATGTGTCGGGCACGCTGCTGCTCAGTGCGCCGTCCTCCCACGATCTCCTCGTCGCGCTCACTTCCAGCAACCCGAACGAGGTCGAAGTGCCCGCCTCGATCCTCGTGCCCGCCGGCCAGACTTCCGTGCCATTCGCCCTCACCCCGCAGGACGATGGTGTGCCCGACGGTTCGCAATTCGTGACCATCACCGCCAGTTTCCCGGACCGCCCGCCGGTGAGCGCGACGATCCAGATCGACGACGCCCAATCCGCGAGCCTGACCTTGAACGTGACGGCCAACGGGCTGGAGGGCGCGGCCTTGTCCGGCGGCGGGATTGTGACGGCGAGCGTCGTGGCGATTCGTCCGCTCAAGGTGAACCTCTTCTCCTACAATCCGCTGCGGGCCAGCGTGCCGCCGAGCGTGGTCATTCCGGCGGGCCAGAGTTCGGCGAACTTTGATTTGTTCCTCCCGGACAACGTCCTGCTCGACGGGGCGGAGAACGTCCTCATCGAAGCCACGGTGGCGAACTGGTCGGGCGACTTCGACATCATCCGCGTGAGTGACAACGAGAGCCGCGCGCTCGCGCTGGGACTGCCGCTGGAAATCACCGAGGGCCAGACCGCCATGGTGGGGGCAAGCGTGTACTTCGGCGGCAAAACGCTGACCAACGTGGTCATCGCCTTGCAATCCGAACATCCCGAGATCCTCGCCGTGCCCGCGCTCGTCACCAACTTGGCCGGGAAATCCAGCGTCCTGTTCAACCTCACCATCGGCGACAACAGCGTGACCAACAGTTTTGACTCCGTCCGCATCATCGCCAGCGCGCCCGGCTTCACCAGCGCCACAGGCATGGTGGTGGTGATTGATGACGAGCGGCCCTTTGCGCCCCTCGATCCCACGCCCGCCGATCAGGCCACCCACGTCCCCCGCGACACACCGCTGGGCTGGATGGTCAATCCGCACGCGCCCACCGGGACGATTTACGATGTTTATTTTGGGACCAACGCCGTGCCCGGCTCGAACGATCTCATCGCCAGCACCAGTTCATTCAGCCTGGGCCTGACCTTGCCGCAGCCGCTCGATCCCGACACGACTTACTACTGGCAGGTGGTGGCCCGGCTGGCTCCGTTCCCGCTCGCGCCCAGCCCGGTCTGGCAGTTTCGCACCGCGACCTTCGGCTATCAGATCAGCGCGGTGGCTTCACCGCAATTTATCGGCGAACCCTTCCCCATCACCATCACGGCGCAGGATGAATACGGACTCGCGGTCACGAACCACAGTGGCAGCCTGACCCTGACCAACTCCGCCCTCGGCCCGAACCTCGCCACCATCGTCATCACGGAACTCGACGTGAACGGGCTGGACCGCGTCGAGTTCGCCAACGTCTCCGGGCGCAACCTCAACATCGCGGGCTGGAAGATTGCCACCTACGACTGGCAGTCGTGGCCCGCGCCGCGCACCGTGTTCACCATCCCTTCACCCAGCGTGGCCAAGACGAACGACGTGTTTCAGTTGCGGAATTTCCCGCCCGTATTTTTTCCCGGCGTTTATCCCACCTTCACTCCGGCCGCCAGCACCGCTTGGAATAACAACGTGGACAACAACCCCATCGCCGTGCTCCTGCTCGACAGCTTGGGCAGCGTCGTGGACTTCGTCTGCGCCGCCGGGGCCGAGCCCGCGCTCATCACCCAGCCGACCAGCGTGCCGCCCACGCATTGGAGCAGCCCGCCGCTGACGGCATTGCTCGACAGCACGCTCACCTACCAGCGCGTGGGGGGCCGGGATCAGAATCAGGGCAGTGATTGGACCTACGCGCCGCGCGGTGTGGGCACGAACAACCCCGGACTGTCCGTGCCCTTCACCAACCTCATCGCCATCGCCGCCACGACCACGCCGTTGAACACCTTCGTCAGCGGCGTCTGCACCGGCCTGGTTACCATGCTGGAG
>JAYVWQ010000454.1:0-7450 GCA_043785945.1 Akkermansia sp. | reverse complement strand
TGGATTGGATGTACGCCAATTATTACAACCCGACCGGCGTCATCTATGACAACTGGTTTGACTTCGAGATTTCCACGCCCCTCGCGTTGAACGACACCGTGGTGCTGCTCTACCCGAATCTCTCCTCGACGCGGATCAGCAACTACATGAGCGCGGTCGAACACTTCACGCCTTCGCCCGCTTACAGTTCCATCGCGACGAATGTGACGGCGGCGAACCGGGTCTGGAAATCGCTCGCCGTTTTGCTGCGCGGCGTCATTGTGAAAGACGCGGCCAAGACCGATCTCGGTCGCACCTCGTTGAGCGACGTGTTCCCGAGTGTCACCAGTGGGGACGGCTTTTATGCGGACGGGTCGTTCATTTTTCACAATGAGTTTCCCTACACTGGCGGTTACGGCGTGGAGATGCTGGATACGATGGGGGCCATCCTCCAGTTGTTGCAGGGATCAACCTGGCAGGTGACCGATCCGGCGCAGACGAATTTGTTCCGGTGGGTCCATGAGTCCTACGAGCCGTTTCTCTTCCGAGGCGGGTTGCTGCCGATGGTCGATGGGCGCTACCACACGCGCACCGGTGATGACCATGTCGCCGGGCATGAATTGCTCGGCGCGATTCTGCGCATCGCCCAGTTCGCCCCGCCCGCCGACGCGGCCGCCTACAAATCGTTCGTGAAAGGCATGGTGCAATCGGACTCCTGCCGCGATTTCGTGGGCAAAGAAATTCCTCCTTACAACGTGTGGGGCAACGTGGTGATGAATGACACCAACGTGGTGCCATTCATGGAGACGCCGCGCCATCAGCCGTTCCCCAGCATGGACCGCGTGATCCACCGGCAGGCGGGTTGGGCCTTGGGTCTGGCCATGTCGTCTTACCGCGTGGCCAATTACGAATCGACCCGCGGCGAAAATCTGCACGGCTGGTTCACGGCCGACGGCATGACTTACCTGCACAATGGCGACCTCAGCCACTACACCGACAACTATTGGTCCACCGTGGATGCCTACCGGATGCCCGGCACCACCATCGAAGTTTATACCCGGACGAACGGCTCGGGTGATTCCTATCGCAGTCCCACCAATAACCAGGTCGGGAGCGCTTCCATTCAAGGCCTCTACGGCGTGGCGGCGATGCACCTGAACTCGTATGGCAGCACCCTGAGCGCGCGCAAGTCCTGGTTCATGTTTGACAACGAGATCGTTTGTCTGGGCAACAGCGTCAGTGGTGGCACCAACGGCGCGGCGGAAACCATCATCGAGAACCGCCGCCTCGGCCTCTACGGCAACAACGCCTTCACGGTCAATGGTGCGGCCAAACCGAGCGGGCCGGGCTGGTCGGAAACGATGCCTGGCACTTCCTGGGCGCATCTCGCGGGCACGGCGGCGGGCGCGGACATCGGCTACTATTTTCCCACGGCGTCGAATGTGAAGGCGTTGCGTGAGTCGCGTTCCGGCGCGCTCAAAGACATCAACACCACCTACGGTTCTTCGACGAAGAACACGCGGCATTTCCTGACCATGTATTACGATCACGGCACGAATCCGAGCAACGGAACTTACGCGTATGTGTTGCTGCCCGGCCTGTCGGCCACGGCCGTCGCGGCCTACGCCGCCACCCCCGACATCACCGTGATTCAAAACAACAGCACGGCCACGGCCGTTCGGGAAAACAAACTCGGCATCACGGCGGTGAATTACTGGCGTGACACCCCGAACCAGGTTTCGGGAACAAGTTTTGACCGCAAGGCGGCGGCCCTTTGGCGGAGCGAAGGCGGCATTCTGGAAATCGGCGCCTCCGATCCAACGCAGACGAACACGGTCGGGATCACCATCGAACTGACCAACTCGGTGACGGCCGTTTTGTCCATGGATGCGGGCGTGACGGTTTTGCAAACCAGCCCGCTGAAGTTGTTTTTTGGCACCAGCAACAGCCTCGGCGCGACCTTGCGCGCCCGCTTTTCCGTGGCCCCAGTCCAGACGAACACCGTCTCGCCGGTGGCGGATTCCTACGTGCAGAACGGGACTTTTTCCGCGACCAACTTCGGCGACGCCTCCACGCTGGCCGTCAAATCCGGCGGCGTGAACCAGTCCCGTGAGACCTTCATGCGTTTTGATTTGTCATCGGTTCCAGGGACGATCCTGAGTGCGACCCTGCGTCTGGTGACACGGACTTTTGATGAGCCGATTTATCATGCGCTCGCTCTGGTGACGAACAATGCGTGGGCGGAATCGGGCGTCGGTGGCATTACTTGGAACACCAAGCCGACCTCCGGGCTACCGTCCGTCATCTGGCAGGTTTTTACCAACAACCAAACGTCGTCCGTGCCGATCACGGCGTTGGCTCAACAGGCGCGGGCTGGGGACGGCAAGTTATCCTTTCGCATTTTCAGCACCGGCACGAACAGCACCGGCGTGGCGAGTAACGGCGGCTTCATTGCTTACGGGTCCAAGGAAAACTCCACCGCGAACCGTCCCCAGTTGTTGGTCACTTACATCCGCACCTCGCCCACGGTGACACTGACCAGTCCGGCCGATGGCACCGTGATGGATGCGCCCGGCAGCGTGACGCTGGCGGCGGATGCGCGCGACAGCGACGGGGTGATTTCGCTGGTGGAATTTTACAACGGCCCGACGCGCGTCGGCCAGTTGCTCAATCCGCCCTACACGATGACGCTGCCGAATCTCGCCGCCGGCAATTACACTTTGACCGCCGTGGCGACCGACAACTCGGGCCTGATGGCGACGAGCGGGCCGGTGACGGTTTCTGTTTACACGCCGGAACCGGTCGGCCGGGGCACGGGGCTGATCGGCGAGTATTACAACGGGGTGGACCTGAAGAATCTCGTCTTCACGCGGACGGATCCAACCGTGAATTTCTTCTGGGGGGCCAGCACCAATCCGGTGCCTGATGTCCATTTTTCCGTGCGGTGGGTGGGCAAACTCCAGGTGCAGCACGCGGGGGTGCATCAGTTCCATGCTGACACCGACGATGGCGCGCGGCTCTGGATTGATGGCAAGCTGGTCATCGACAGTTGGAATACGCATCCCAGTTACGAGCAGGAATACTCGGGCAGCATCTCGCTGCTGCCGGGCCGCTATTACAACATCACGCTGGAGTACTTCGATGATGTCTCCACCGCCGTGGCCCGTCTTTATTGGACGCAGCCCGGGGTGGCGAAGGAGATCGTTCCCCAATCGCAGCTTTATCCGGCGGATCAGGGACTGCGGGCGACCTACTTTTTTGGGACCAATCTGACGAATAGTGCGTTCGTCCGGATCGATGACACAGTGAACTTTGCCTGGGGCACCAACTCGCCTGACCCCACGATTCTGCCCCTCCCATTCTCGGCGCGCTGGACGGGTAAGGTGAAAGCCAACGCCGCCGGCCTGTACCGTTTCTTCACCACGAGCGACGACGCGGCGCGGCTCTGGGTGAACGGGCAACTCATCATTAACAACTGGACGGCGCATGCGTTGACCGAGGATAGCAATACCGTCACTCTGGCGGCTGGGCAGTTCTACGATTTAACCCTGGAGTATTTTAACGCAGCCGGTGCCGGAACCGCCGTGTTGTCGTGGCAGCCGCCGGGCGAGGCCAAACAGGTGATCCCGGTGGGCAGCCTCACTCCCCATCAAAATAACAACCCGCCCGCGCTGGCCAATGTTCCGAACTTCCTTGCGGCGCGTAACGGCTTGGTCACTTTCACCGCCAGTGCGGCGGATGCTGAGGCGGCGGCGCAGTCCCTGGTTTTCTCGCTGGATGCGGGAGCGCCGTCCGGTGCGAGTATCAATTCATCCAGTGGAGTGTTCACTTGGACACCTTCCAACGCCCAGGCTTTCGGCCTTTACACCCTGACGGCCCGGGTGACGGACACCGGTTCGCCGCCGATGAGTGATGCGCAGACTTTCACCATCACTTTGCTCACGAATGTGGCTGCGGCCACGGTCACGCTGATTCCGACCGGCGGCATCTGGCGTTACTTGGACACGGGTTTTGACCAGGGGAGTAGCTGGAGGAATGGCAGTTTTAACGACGCCGCATGGCCCAGTGGGGCCGGGGTGTTGGGCTACGGTCTCGGGGGCGAGACGACAACTTACGGCTACGGCCCGAATCCCAACAACAAGTTCATCACCACCTATTTTCGGCGCGCTGTTTACATTCCCGATCCTTCGCTGGTGCTCAGCCTCACCGCCCGGCTCGTCCGGGACGACGGCGCGGTGGTCTATTTCAACAACACGGAAGTCTGGCGCGACAACCTGCCGCCGGGTGCGGTGGCGTTTGGAACTTTGGCTTCGACGGCCCTGAGCGGATCGAGCCAGACGCAGTTCATTACCACCGCGATCAGTCCGTCCGTGCTGGTGAGCGGGACGAACATTATTGCGGTGGAGATTCATCAGGATTCGGTCACGACGCCTGACGCCCGTTTTGATTTTGAACTCGTGGCCCAGGCGCTGGTGCCTTCCTCATCGGAGTTAAGCGTGCTCCATACCGCGGGCGGCACCCTGCTGGCCTGGCCTGAGGCGGCGGGATTGTCTCGTGTCTTCGCGGCCACCAATTTATCGCCGCCCGTGTCTTGGGCGCCCACCACCAACGCGCCGTTGCTCTCCAACGGCCAATGGTCCGTGCTATTTCCCGCGACCACGAACGGCACCCGTTTTTTTCGTTTGCAGACACCATGAACAATTTTTCGGTGACCACACTAGTTATGAAAATCAAAGTTTTGCTGGTTGATGACCACCTTTACGTCCGCGAGGGCGTGCGAGCCTGCTTGGGCCGGCACCCGAACTTCGAGGTCGTGGGCGAGGCTTCCACGGGGCAGGAAGCCATCGTGAAAGTCAAGACGCTCACCCCGGACGTGGTGGTGATGAACATTTCCTTGCCGGGCATGGACGGGCTGGAGGCCACTCGTTGCCTGCGAGATTTTTTCCCCAAAGTGCCGGTGCTCATTCTCACCGACCTCCGTCGCAAAGACCTCGTCAAGGATGTGGTGCAATCCGGGGCCCGCGGCTACCTCAGCCAGAGCGCGCCGCCGGACGAGCTGGTCGCTGCCATCGAGGGAGTGCATCGTGACGGGACATTCTTCACGCCCGACGTGGCCAAAACATTCTTTGAGGAATTCGTGCAGAACGGCGGCAAGCTGGCGCAGTCCTCCTCCTCGCCGCTTTCGCAGCGGGAAAAGCAGGTGTTGGGCATGGTCGTGGATGGCTTGCCGAACAAAGATGTGGCCCAAAGACTTCAGTTAAGTGTCCGAACGGTCGAAAAACATCGTCAGCGCGTGATGCGCAAACTCGGAGTGCGCAAAGCGACGCAAATGGTGAAGTTCGCCGTGGCGCGTGGGTGGGTGGATTTAAATTCAACTGTATCAATGTGAAATCGTCCGTCTTTAACAACCGCATGGACTGGAGCCAGCGTCAGATGTTGCGCCTGGGTTCGTGCCTTTTGGGATCAGGCGAGTGGCTCGATTTCGTCAGGGATATTCTTTGTTTTAAGGCTGGGACGATTCAGCCGAGTCCGCCGTTGGCCTTCCATCCAGTATCCAGTGCATTAGACACAGAGCGGCAGTTTGCTGTACAGGTTTTACGCCAAAAATTGCGAACGAAACGTGGCGTAACTTTACGACAAATAAAATTGCGTGTTTTACCCAGATGGAGCGCCATTCTACACCTTTGCTAGTGTCGAGTCGTTCTGGTGAGCGGGTGCCTTGCTTGAGTCGATGGGGGGCGGGTTTTGCCCCTGTTCCTCTGGGTGTTTCTTGGATTAGTGGGCGTGTGGGATCGGGTTTGGAGGTGGGTGGGTTCATTTCCTGCCTGTCGCAGAGAAGGAGAAATCTGCTCCGTGCCGGTTTGGAAAACGAGTTTGTCGCGCAATAGGAAAGTCGGTTTGTCACATGAATCATTTGTATCAGAAGCAGAACCATTTTGTGCGGTCGTCACGTCCTTGGGGAATGATGCGCCGCGTCTCAGCCGACGGGTTTCGGTGTGCCCGAACCTTTCTGGCGGCCATCTTTTTTTTGCTTTGCCTGGGGGGGACGGCCCGCGCCCAGTCCACCGGCGTTTATCGCGAGGTTTGGTCCGTTGTTAGCGGGAGTTCGTTGAGCAGTTTTATCAGTTCGACCGCGAATTTCCTGGTTCCTCCCGATCTCGGGTCGGAAGTGGACACCAATCTTTTTGAAAGCCCTTACAACTACGGTGATCGTTTCGGAGAGCGTTATCGCGCGCTGCTCGTGCCGCCAGTCACGGGCTATTACATCTTTTGGGTGCAGGGTGATGACGCGGGCCAGCTCTTTTTAAGTTCTGATGAAAGCCCGGCCAACAAGGTCTCCATCGCCATAAATACGAATACGGCTTTGTATCGCGTCTGGTACGCCTACCCGAGCCAGCAATCCACCAGCCTGTTCCTAGAGGCGGGCAAAAAATACTATATTGAGGCCATTCACAGCGCGGGCACGGGTGACGATTCCTTTGCCGTGGGTTGGAAGCTCCCGGATGGTACTTTGGAACAACCCATGTCGGCGCAGCGGATGCGGGTTTTCGGCCTGCCCGCCACGACCAAGCCGGTCATTAGCAGCCAGCCCTCCGACCTGACGGTGCTGGAAAATGCGCCGGCACTTTTCAGAATCGGAGTCAGCAATTTCGACGTGATTACTTACCAATGGCAGCGCAACGGGGTCAACCTGCCCGGGGCCATTGGGGCCACTTACACCCTCGCGTCGGCGCTCACAAATGACAGCGGTGCCATTTTTCGCTGCCTTCTCAACAACAGCTACGGTTCGGTCACGAGCGTGACGGCGGTTCTCACCGTCACGCCGGACACGACCAGTCCCGTGCTGGCCACGGCGGCCAGCCTGACTTCCAATCAGGTGCAGGTCACGTTCAGCGAGCCGGTGGATGCGGCCACTGGATTGAGCACGAACAACTACGCTCTCGACAACGGGGCCGGAGTTTTGTCCGCCACCTTTGGCTCTTCGACCCGGATGGTTTTGCTCAACACCACCCTGCTGGTCCGGGATGCCGGTTACACGCTGACGGTCAATAATGTTCGCGACCGGGCGACGGCTCAAAACTTTTTGTCTGCCAACTCGCAGCAAAGTTTCGTAGCCCTGCTTAAAGGCATCTACCGGGAAGTCTTCAACGATGTGCCGGGGGTGGCGGTAAGCGATCTCACGCTCAGCCCTGCCTATCCGAGCAGCCCAGTGAGTGCCGAGTTGATGACGGACTACTTGGAAACCCCGCATTACTCCCACAATAGCTATGGCCAGCGGTTGCGGGCCTGCGTGGTGCCTCCCGTCACGGGCAGCTACACGTTCTGGGTCTCTGCCTACGATACCGCCACGCTTTTGCTCGGCACCAACGGCTCGCCGTCCAGTGCCCGGCCCATTGCCACGGTCACGGCCCTGTCCCCGCTTTCCACCCGCCAATGGGCGGTGCAGACGAACCAGCAGTCGGCTCCGGTC
>JAYVWQ010000453.1:0-3549 GCA_043785945.1 Akkermansia sp. | reverse complement strand
CGCGAGCTTCACCTCCGCCCCCGCGCCGCCCGTGACCACCCCGATGCGGCGGCAGGTTTTTGGTCCGCCAGGAAGGAGCTTCACCTCGGTGCCGGTCGCGCGACCGAGGCGCCGCACCAGTTCATCGCGAGAGACGGAGGCAGTGCTTTGCAGACCGACGAATTGTTCCTTGGTGTGGAAGAAGGGCTTGAGCTTTCGGAGTCCAAGAGCGGCGCAAAGCTGCGCGTTGTTCCCGAGGCGCGGGTGCATGTCCAGCGGCAGATGCGAACTGTAGAGGGCCACGTCATTCTTGAGCAGCAATTCCATCAACTCGTAGTTCTTGCCCGTCCACGGGTGACGTCGGCTCCAGAACAAACCGTGATGCACGACCATCAAGTTGGCGCGCGCGGCGATGGCCAGGCGCACGGTGGCGAGGCTGGCATCCACGGCGGCGGCGAGGCGCGTCACGCCGCCGCGATTCTCCACCTGCAAACCATTGACCGCGCCCTCGTAGTCGTGGATGGCGCGGGTGCGGAGCAGCCGGTCGCAATACGCGGCGACTTGGTTCAATGAAACATTTGGCACGGAGGAATTTGACCTTGGTTGCCGGGTCGTTGTCAGTTGAAAACCAACCCCGATGCTCGAAAGCATCAGGCTGGAGACCCGATCCGCATCAGCACGACTCGCCCTGGGTCAGAGCGACTCGTAAAGCTTTTTGAGCTGTGCGGCCACGTCCAGCCAGCCTGGGGGTTTCGCGGGCGGCGTCAGAAGCGGGGCCGCGTCGTAAAACTGGCGCAACGCCTGGGCCGTTGCACGCGGCGAACCGGGCACAGCCGCATAGGACGCTTGCGCGGCGAAGGCGCTGCGCGCCCAGCGGTGGTCGCTCAGGAGCAGTGGACACTGGCAGGCCGCCGCTTCAAGCGCGGAGAGGCTGAGGCTTTCATTCTCGCTCAACAGGACAAAGCCCCGGGCCTGGCGATAGACGCGGGCTAGATCGGTGCGGGCCAGAATCGGTCCTTCGTAGCGGAGAAAATCGGGATGCTGGCGGGCG
Organism: Akkermansia sp.; assembly: GCA_043785945.1. Taxonomy (GTDB): domain Bacteria; phylum Verrucomicrobiota; class Verrucomicrobiia; order Limisphaerales; family SIBH01; genus JANNGC01. The sequence continues at coordinate 2,519 of JAYVWQ010000453.1, read as the reverse complement.
AGGTGAAGGAAACATTGCGCGTAGGGATCGGACTCGGCGTATGGCTTGCCCACGACCCAGAGAGGCGTCCGGGCCAAGAGGGCGGCTTCGGCCAGTTCCACCATGCGTTTGCGTTCCGTGATGGTGCCGGTGCAGACGAGCCAGGGTCCGCGCTCCTCAGGTGGGGCGGCAAAAAATTCCGCTTCCACCCCATTGGGAACGACATGGATTTTTTCTGGCGGGACGGCAAAGAGATAGTTGAGCACCTGCCCTTCCCACGGAGTCAGCGCGATGGCGGCATCGGCCATTCGATAAGCATCCCAACGGTAGGCGGCGGTGAGGCCGGCGGGCAGCGCAGCGCGCATGAGCCGGGTGGTTTGCCGCTGGAGCCAGAGCTTCCAGCCCGGGCGCGCGCCTTGCGCGGCGAGCAGGACGGAGAGGACCACGCGGATGCCTTTGCGCTGGGCAAAGAGAATCAGCTCGGGAGACATGCGCCCGAAGAAATGGATGACGTCGCCGGACTGACCTTCATCCCACCAGCGCAGATATTCCACCTCCACGCCCAGCGTTTCCAGGGTCGCCTTGGTCTGATCGATTTGCGTCTGCATGCCGCCGTGGGCCAGTCTGGCGGGCACGGGATGTTCAAAAAGTATCTTCATCTTCACAAACAGAGAGTCGTGTGGTCGCTCTCACTTCCAGGCGTGAATGACAATCCGATCGGTCCGGGCCAGCGCCCAAAACTGATGTCCATGTTTCCATTTGTAATAGGCGGCCCGCGCGTAGCGAAACCAGACTGAGCGCAAGCCCGAGACGATTTCCACGCGCTTGAAACCGGCGATCTTCAGCATCCCCACCACGGCGGCGGGATTGGGACCGCACCAGTTGGTATGGTCCTGGCCCAGCTCGTCGTTCACATACACGGCCATCGCGGGCCGACGGCAGCTCAACAAGTCCACCACCGTTTCCAAGATGAGCATCTGGCCGGTCACGCTCGCCACCCGATCCAGCGCGAGCTGCGGATGCTTCATGTGATAAAGCACCCCCAGGAACAGCACGACATCGAAGATGCCGATCCGTTCCGGCGACAAGTCCAGCACATCGATCTGCCGATCCTCCACCGGGGAGCCGAGCACCTGCCGGGCGAGTTCGAAGCCGCGCTGGCTGCCCCAGTCATGCGAGCCGTCCCAGCAATAAGAATCCGTGGCCAGCACTCGCCGCGCCCCCCGCCGCGCCGCCTCGAAGGAAAAAAATCCGTCCCACGCGCCGACATCGAGCACGGTCTGGCCGGCCAAGGAATTCGGCAGCTTCAAACGCTCCAGCTTGCGCGCACTGTTGTCCTGCCCCGGCGTGACGAGGCCGTGGCCCAAGTCGATGGAATGGTGCCAGCGGATTTCGCCCGCCTGCGCTCGAATGGCTTCGGGAGTCATGGAAATGAGTTAGGCAGGGGCGGATTTCAAATCCAAGTAAATCATCCGGGAGACGAAGCGCTGCGCCCAGTGGCGCAACCAATCCGACCAGTGGCCACGGCCCGGAACGCCGTCCGCGACCGCGCCCCCTCGTTCAGACGCGAGATTGGAAGCGGCGGGCCGCACCCGTGGGTCAGGCTGGCAGCCGGACAGTTCACGGTGGCACGGCCCGGAGACGCCGTTGTCGGCAATCAAGTCTTTACGCCCGGCGCACGATTCCTATTTTCATGAACATGACCGCCACGACATCGCCGCGCCCGCCGGGACTGTTGACCCGCCGCGCCACGGTCGAAGATTTGCCGCAGCTCATCTCGCTCTGGCAGCTCGAAAAGCTGCCCGTGACTGCGCTGGAGAAACGCTTCACGGAATTTCAGGTCGTGGGTGATGACGCCGGGGTGGTGCTGGCCGCCGTGGGATTCCAGATCAGCGGCACGCAAGGACTGCTCCACAGCGAAGCCGTGGCGCGACCAGAACTGGCCGACCAATGCCGCGAACTTTTGTGGAACCGCTTTCAAGTCATCATCCACAACCACGCGCTGGAACGGCTCTGGACCCGCCTGCACACGCCGTGGTGGCGGACCCAGGGATTCGCGCTCGCGACGGAGGAGGAGATCGCCGCGCTGCCGCCCGCCTTGCACAGCGAGGGAGCCGGATGGCAGACCCTCACCCTGCGCGCGGCGGATGCGACGGCCGCGCTGGAGCAGGAATTCGCCCGGCTCAAAACGGTGCAGCAGGAGGAGACGGCGCGGTTGCGGGAACGCGTGCTTTGGATCAAGCGCGCCGCCCTGACCGTGACGGTGGTGGTGTTTATCCTCGTGGTGGTCTGGGCCGTCACGCTGCTCAAGTTCGGACCCAAGCTTTTCCATCGTTAGCCCGGGCCACAGCACGCCTTCATCCGCGACGAGGGGCATCGCTACGATCCGGCGCGGGCGCTCCCGTGCTACCAGATGGTGTTGGAATTATTTCACCGCAAACTCGGCGAAGGCGACGGGCCGGCGGCGAGCGACGGCGGGCCGGCCGAGTCGAAGCACTGAGAGTTAAAAGGCCGTGCTCTGAAAGGTAGCAACTGTCTTA
>JAYVWQ010000452.1:0-4561 GCA_043785945.1 Akkermansia sp. | reverse complement strand
GGGGTGCGCAGCGTCATGGAGGGCGCGCCCGCGTCGAGCGTGCCGTCGGCCTTCACGCGGAAGGTCCACACGTTGCTGCCGCGATACTCGGAGACGCCGAGCGTGCCGCCGTCCGGTGAGAGCGCGATGCCGTTCGGGGCGTTGAGCTTGGTCGCGGCGGTGAACACTTTGCCGCCCTTCACGCTCAGGCCCACGACCTGGCCCTTGCCGGTATCAGTGAAATAAATCCAGCCCTGCGCCGACACGATGAGGTCATTGGGCTGCACATCCTCGGCGAGCACGGTGATTTCCTTGGAGGGAAGCTGGATGGCGACAATCTGTTTCTTCGGCCCTTGTGTGGCGGCGTAGAGGCGTCCATCGGGACCGAACTTCAAGCCGCTGATCTTCAGTCCATCCTGGAGGAACGGCGCCACCGTGCCATCGGGCGCGACGCGATAGACGGTGTTCTTGGACATGTCGGAGAAGTAGAAGTTCCCGTCCGCGTCGCCACAGGCCGCGTCCGTGAAGCCGTAGCCGGCACCGATCTCCTGCCAGCCCTCGCCGTCGATGAGCACCTTGGAGAGAGCTTCATCACCGGCAAGATTTTGGGCGGATAGTGAATGGGCGGCGCAGAGCAGTGCGGCCATGAGGCAGAGGATTTTTTGCATGAAGCGATTGGAGCGGAGGAGGTGCTTGCTGTCGAGCAAACTGAATATGGCGAAAAAGCCAGCCACTCAGAGTAAAGGCAGAGACAAGTGGCGCACGATTCGGTCTCCCTCTCCCCTCAACGGGGAGAGGGCCGGGGTGAGGGGTGGGAACGAATCATCGTTCTATTTTCCAAACCAGCGTCGCGAGACGAACCACCCCTCACCCTCAATCCCTCTCCCGTTGAGGGGAGAGGGAAGCCCGCGCGCGACCTGCTTCGTTCATCATGCGATCACCCGCGCTTTTCGACGCCGCTCGATTCCCGCACGCCGAGCGCGGCGAGGAAGCCGCGCGCCTTGGCCATCGTTTCGTCGTGTTCGGCAGCGGCGTTGGAATCCGCCACGATGCCGGCCCCGGCGTGGAAGTGGGCGGTGCCGCCCTTGGTGATGGCGGTGCGGATGACGATGCTCAACTGGCTCTCGCGGTTGAATCCCAGATAGCCGAGCGCGCCGGTGTAGGGGCCGCGCGTGATCGGTTCTAACTCGTCGATGATTTCCATGGCGCGAATCTTGGGCGCACCGGTCACACTGCCGCCGGGAAAGCACGAGGCAAAGGCGGCGAAATGCGTGACCCCGCCGCGCAGCCGCCCCTCGACGGTGGAGACGAGATGCTGCACGTGGGCGTAGCGTTCGAGCCGCACCAGTTCGGGCACTTGGACGGAACCGAACTCGCAGACACGCCCCAGATCGCTGCGGAGCAAGTCGGTGATCATGACCAGCTCAGACATTTCCTTGGTGCTGGTCTGCAATTCGTAGGTGAGCTGCGCATCGCGCGTCGGGTCGGCGGAGCGCGGGCGCGTGCCCTTGATCGGACGCGTGAGGATGCTGCGTCCGCTCAGGCGGAGGAACAGTTCCGGCGAGGAGGAGGCGATTTGAAAATCACCACAGTCGAGGAACGCGGCGAAGGGCGCGGGCGAAACGTCGGCCAGACTTTGAAACAACCGCCAGCCGTCGAGGTCGCTCGCGACGGAGAGCCGGTGCGAGAGGTTGACCTGATAGATGTGGCCGTGGCGGATGTAATGCTGCGCGCGCTCGACGCGGGTCATGAACTCGGCGCGGGTGAGGTTGGAATGGACAGTGGCGGTTTCTTTGACGGGTGTGGGCGCAGAAAGCGGCGCGTGTTTCTCCCTCACCCCGGCCCTCTGCCCAAGGAGAGGGGGAACGGAATCGCAGCCGTCGGGTTGATGGAGACGGGCTTGCCAGAATTCCACCTCCTCACGCGCGCGTGACTCGCTGCGCGAGCCGTCGGCGTCGAGGCCGGTGGAGACAATCCACGTTTTGCCGAGGCCATGATCGAAGACCACCACGCTGCCATAGAAGCCGACGCAACAGTCGGGCAGTTCCAGATCGTTGACCGCGTTGCGCGGGAGCTTGGGCTCGACAAAGTTTTTCAGGTCGTAGCCCCAGTAGCCGAAGCAGCCGCCCAGAGGGAACGGCAGATCAATTTGATCTAGCAGCTCGCAGCGCGACATGAGCGCGTCGAGGAGATGCCAGGGATTGCCGAACTGAACATGCGTGCCATCGGCGGACTTGATCTCGCACCGAGAGCCAAACGAGCGGAAGCGCAGGAAGGGCCGCGCGACTACGAACGAGTAGCGCGCGTGCGGTGCATCGACCCCCACGCCATCCGTCTGGCGGCTGCGCAGGAGCATCACACCGCGCTCGGCCCGCAACCGCTCCACCACGCCTTCCGGCGTGAGGGTCGTGGCGGCTGCGATGACGAGCGAATGGATCATGCCCGGCGCAGACATTTCTCCAGCCCGGCGCTTTTCGCCAGCGGAGAAATCACGACCAGCGTCAGCTGCTCGGGGCGGAAGAAATCGCGCGCGGCGGCCCGCACTTCGGCAGCGGTCACGCGGGCCAAGCACTCGCGCGTGGCGGCGGGCGGGATGATTTTCCCGTAGTCGAGCAGGCTTTCGCCGACCCAGTTCATCTGGTTCTCCGTGCTTTCGAGGCTCAGTTCCATCTGGCCGATGAGGAAGTCACGCGCCCGGCGCAGTTCAGCGGCGGGCACCGGGGTCTCGGTGAAACGGCGCAACTCGCGCAGGATGATGCGCAGGGATTTTTCCAGGTCATCGTGATCCAGCCCGGCGGAAATGGTGAGTGCGCCGGTGTCTTCGAGGAAGGCCCAGCCGCTGTACACGTTATAGACCAGCCCCTTGTCCTCGCGCAGAACTTGGAAGAGCCGCGAACTCATGCTCTCACCCACGAGGGCGTTGAGCACGCGCAGCGCGTGGCGGCGCTCGTCGTGGCGCGAACAGGCGCGGACGCCGAGCGCCATCTGGGTCTGCTCCACGGACTTGGTGTGGAGCCGCACGACGGGCGCGGTTTGTTGGGCGACGACCGGAATGAGCGCGGGCTTTTTTCCAGCGGAGAATTTGCCGGCGAACTTTTTCACGGCGCGCACGACTGCGGCATGGCGCAATGGCCCGGCCACTACGAGGAGCGTGTTGGGCGCGACGTAATTGGCGCGAAAAAACTCCAGCAGGTCCGGGCGCTTGAGTCCGTCGAGGGATTTCTTCGTGCCGGTGAGCGCGCGGCCAAGGGGATGATTGGGCCAGAGCGCCTCGTGCAGCAGGTCATGCACATACTGCGCGGGCTGATCGTGATACATCGCGATCTCCTCCTTGATCACGGCGCGCTCCTTGGTGATGTCCGCCGGGGCGAAGCGCGAGTGGGCGAACATGTCCACCAGCACGTCGAGCAGTTCCTCAAAACGGCTGGCGTGGGCGCGGGCGTGGAAGCAGGTGTTCTCCTCGGTGGTGAAGGCGTTCAGGTAGCCGCCCACGCCCTCGACGGCCTCGGAAATTTCCTTCGCGCTGCGGCGCTCCGTCCCCTTGAAGAGCAGGTGCTCGATGAAGTGCGCCGTGCCGGAAAGACGTTCCGGCTCGTAGCGGCCACCGATGCCGACCCACAGGCCCACCGCCACGCTCGCCATGTGGGGCATTTCCGCCGAGGCGATGGTCAGACCGTTGGGCAGCCGAGTGAGTTGGTACACGCGGGCGGAGATTACGGGCGGCGGAGGGGGAAACAAGCGCGAGCCTTCTGATGCAGAAAAGAAAAAGGAGCGGAAGTTGCCTTCCGCTCCGGCGCAGGTCGCTGCGGCTGATTTTCAATTACTTCTTCGGCTGCCCCTTGGCGGTGGCTTCCATGAAGTCCGTGAGATCCTTGACCATGCTGGCGATGTCTTCGGACTGGATGTCCACATCCGACTTGAAGGCACCCACCATGCGCGCCCCGGCGGACACGCCGCTGCGCCGGGCCTCGAACGTGAACAGGGACTTGCCCGAGTCGCTCATTTTGCCGCTCACCTTCAGCACCGGCTGACCGCCGCCATACAGGCCGACCCAATAGCGCGCCGCCCCGCCGCCCTTGGAATACTCAATGATGGTGTTCTCCAAACGCAAAGTCTTCGCGCCGGCCGGAATATCCGATTCGCGGGTCACCACATTGGCGCAGAGCTTCTTGGTCTTGAGCGCGTCCACCAGTTGCTGTTGCAGGCCGCGCTTGGCCGCTTCAAGCGGCGTGGCTTCATCGGGCTGGAACTTCGCCGTGGACTGCGTGTCCGCGACGTAGATGGTGTCGTAGCCGGTGAAGTTAAAATTCTCCGCCAGCCAGACCTTCTCCATGTGCGGGTTCTTGACGTTCACGCCGCCGCCCGCGGCGGAGGTGGGTGCATCGTTGCTGGCGCAACCGGCGAAGATGCAAACACCGGCCAGAATCAGAGGAAGGAGTTTTTTCATAACGAGTTTCTCTGTTGATGGTTATTGAAGCTTGGCTAGGGCTTCCTTGATGGCGGCGAAGTTCGGCAAATCCTTCGGGGTCGGGGTCTGCTCGGCGTATTGGACCACGCCGCTCTTGTCGATGACGAAGGCCGC
>JAYVWQ010000451.1:0-6845 GCA_043785945.1 Akkermansia sp. | reverse complement strand
CAAGCGACCGCTTTTCCCGCGCCTGGATTTAGCCAAGCCTGCTTTGACTCCACGCCGCGCTTTCCCTAAAGTGCGCCCATGAAACGTCCATTGCTTCTGCTCTGCTGCGCCACACTTTCCTTTGCCACGGCTCAGGCTGCGTTCCTCGATTTCCTCAAACCGAAAACCAGCGAGACCAACGCGATCAGCGTCGCGTCGCTCTCCGGCTTCTCGCAGGACCAGGTTGCGGATGCGTTGAAACAGGCGCTGGGCAAAGGCGTCACCAGCGCCATTACCAACCTCGGCCAGGCCGATGGCTTCCTGAAAAATCCGAAGGTCAAAATCCCCATGCCGGATAAACTCGCCACCGTGGAGAAGTCGCTGCGCGCCCTCAAGCAGGACAAATACGCCGATGAATTCGTGGCCACCATGAACCACGCCGCCGAGGCCGCCGTGCCCGCCGCCCTGCCCATCTTCACCGACGCGCTCAAGAGCATGAGCATCGACGACGCGAAGAAACTGGTCAGCGGCGGCCACGATTCCGCCACGCAGTTCTTCAAGACCAAGGGCGAGAAGCAGATTCAGGAAAAGATGGCCCCCATCATCCAGCAAGCCACCGAGAAAGCCGGCGTCACCGCCTCCTATAAAAAGTTGGTGGACCAAGCCAACACCGGCACGGTCGGCTCTTTGCTCGGCAAGTTGAACTACGACACCGCTTCGCTCGACGTGGACAAATACGTGACGCAGAAAGCCACCGAAGGCCTGTTCAAGATGATCGCCGAGCAAGAAGAACTCATCCGCAAGAACCCCGCCGCCCGCACCACCGAGCTGCTGCAAAAAGTCTTCGGCGCGAAGTAATCCGTCGGAGCGGCACCGCAGAAGAACGCCGCCCTGTCACCTCCACTGGACTCGACTGAGTCTCGCGAAGGGCGCGAAGAGAGCGAAGGAACAGAGCCTAGCCGGAAGTCAGAGGAATGAGTGTCAGGGAATGAGAACAGCTTTGTTTGGCGGCACCATTTTGATGCGCCGGCCCTGAGCGGGGGGGCGGTCTGGAAATTTCCCTCTCCACCCTTCGTCCCCTTCGCGCCCTTCGCGAGACATCCTTTTGTCCGACGGTATCGTTCCGGCTCAGGGATGAAATTATTTCGTCCAAAAGAAACACCGTATCCGCCAAAGAAAGTGTGTTGCTTGTAGCAATGAATTCTAGGACAACTGGCTCAAGCCCATTCACCCAGCGCGCGCCTTCGTCGTCGCGCGCGTGTGTTTTGAAAACACAACCGGTGTCGGACCTGATTGAAACACCGCATGTGCAGCGGAACCAACAGTCCAGCGGAGCGGATTAACCACCGGAGAATTCTTGCGTCCAGTCAGCCCGCGCCGGCGGGCGTGAATCTCGCTCATGGGTTCGGAACCCTCGTTCATCTTCTCTTTCAACTTCCCTTTCCCAAAACAAACAAACCAAACCAAAATTATGCGTAAGAAAATGCACCTCATTCCACGGCTGCTGCTCCTCGCAGCGGCCTGGCTCGTCGCCGGGACTTCAACCCAGGCGGCGGTCGTCACCAACTGGGCGGCCTTCAACGACCATGTGCCCGGACCGCTGCCGAGTCCGGGCGTGAACAGCGGCTGGGGCACGGCCGCGAACGCAAATCGCTACAACCTGCGCGGCATCGCTGGCACGCCGCCGGAGGCCACCGCTGGCGTCCTCAAGGACTACGCCACGGGACTGGACACGCCGGCCTCGATCATCGTCACCGCGACTGGCTCGCCGGATTACTTCGGCTCCATTCAGTATCCCGGCGGCGGCACGCCTGGCTCAAATTTGTTTAATGGCATCGTGGACCTGGGCAACCCCAACAGTGCCATCGGCATTCGTTCGAGCGCGAACTCCACCGTCACACTCACCTTCTCGAACTTGAACCCCGCCCTGCTTTATAAATTCCGCGGCACGGTGGCGCGCGGCAACAACTACACGCGGCGCTGGACGCTGGTTTCGATCCGGGGCGCGGCTTCCTACATGGATGCCCACACCACCGGCGTTTTCACCCGGCTCAATTTTCCGACCGGCACCATGACCAACGGGCAGGCGGCCTACAACAGCGGCGAGAACCGCGCCAATGGCGCGCTGGTCGGCTGGGACGACATTGCGCCCGACGCCAACGGCATGTTCACCATCAAGTGCGAGCAGTATGTGGACAACCCCCTGCCCAATGCCTTGACGCCCGACCTGACCACCTATGGCTACGCCTTCGCCGGCATCTGGCTGGCCGAAGTGGGCGCACCCGTGCCCGTGTCTATCACCGTGCAGCCGCCTGCCGCCGTGAACCTGGAGCAGAATCGCACCCTGGCCCTGTCCGTCACGGCCCTGGGTGCGCCCGCGCCCTCCTATCAATGGTACAAGGACAATGTGGCCATTCCGGGCGCCACCTCGCGGAACTTTTCCAAGCCCCTCGCCCAGTCCACCGACTCGGGAAATTATCTTGTCACTGCGGGCAACGCCCTGAACTCGGTCACCAGCAGTGTCTCGGTCGTCACGGTGACCAATGACGTGACGCCTCCGGTGATCGTCTCCGCCGCCAGCATCGACGGCACCAACGTCCAGATTTGTTTCAGCGAGCAGATTGATCCATCCACCGCCATCGAGACGGGGAGCTACGCTCTTGATGCCACCATCGCGACGGCCACCCTTCGGCCCGACGGTCGATCTGTGGTGCTGGTTCTGAGCACTCCGGTGGGAGAGAACTTCACGATCGGCGCATTCGTGAGCGACTTGGCACTCAATTCGATGGACGGCACGCTCTCAATTGGCACGGTGGTGCATCTCACGCCCTTCGATGTGGGCAGTCCCATTGCGGCGGGCAACACCTTCTCTTGCGATGCTAATTTGATCGAACTCACGGCGGGCGGCGCGGACCTCTGGACTACTTCTGATCAAGGACACCTGGCCTTGGCTTCGCGCGCCGGAGATTTTGACGTGCGCGTGCGGGTCGTCGGTCTGACCATCTCGGACAACGTGGCCAAGGCTGGCTTGATGGTGCGCGAAAGTTCCGCCGCCGACAGCCGGACCATTCACATCCTGGCCAACCCGACGCCTCCGGGACGCAACCTCATCGAGATGGGCACCCGCGCCACCAATGCCAGCGTCACGACGACGCTCGGCAGCACGTTCAGTCCGGCGGCCATTCCCAACGCCTGGCTGCGCCTGCGCCGGTTTGACCAAACCTTTTCCGGCTATCGCAGCACGGACGGCGTGACCTGGACCTTGATGAGCCAGACGACGCAGACCTACCCCGAGACAGTGCTGGTGGGTTTGGCCGCGACGGCGCACAACAACGGCGCGGCCCCGACCCTGGCCAGCTTCCTCAGCTACGGCAACTTCGGCTACGCCGGCGCGGCCATCGGCATCACGCAGCAACCCGTCAGCACCACGATTCCCGCGAACAACTCCGGGAGCGTGAGCCTCACCGCCACCGCCACCAACGCGCCCGCCAGTGAACTGGGTTACCGCTGGCAAACCGAGGCGAACATTGGGGCCAATGACTGGACCAACATCGCGGGGGCCAACGGCAGTTCCCTGCCCCTCGGGCCGGTCTCGCCGGCGGACGATGGCCGTCACTTCCGCGCCTTGGTCAGCCTGCCGGGCGCCCTCAGCGTGACGAGTTCGGTCGCGACCTTGACGGTCGTGACGGACACGTTCCCGCCGCGTCTGGCGGCGGTTCGTGGCGGACGGTTCCTCGACACGATCAAGGTCACCTTCAATGAGCGCATGAACGCTGGTTCGGCCACGACGACCGCGAACTACACGCTGACCGATGCGGGCAGCAACCCCGTCACGCTGGGCGCCGCGACCTTGAGCGCGGATGAAATGACCGTCACCATCGCGACCGCCCCCCAGACGCCGGGCGGTTTTTACACCTTGGGCGTGAGTGGCGTGACCGACATCGCGGGCAATCCCATCGTGGCGACGAACGTCACCTTCCAAGTGTGGGTGGTCAGCCGCGGGTTCGTGCTCTTCGAAGCCTTCGATACCGGAGCCGGCACGGCGGTCTCGATGCTGACATCGCATCCGAGCTTTCCGAACAGTCCGAGCACCGTTGCTTATATTCAAAGCTTCGATTCGCGCACCATTTATCCGGACGACAGCCACGACAATTACGGCGCGCGCATCTCCGGCTACTACACCGCCCCGGCCAGTTCGAACTACATCTTCTACCTTCGCAGCGATGACGCCTCGGAGTTGTGGTTGAGCACGAACAGCAGCCCGACCAACCGGGTCAAGGTCCAGGAAGAGCTGGGCTGTTGCACCCTCTTCTCCGCCCACGGCACGACCAGTGCGCCGCCGGCCCTCGTCTCGGGCCAGCGCTACTTCCTCGAAGTGTTCTACAAAGAGGGCGGCGGCGGCGACTACGGACAAGTCGCCGTGAAAACGGTGGGCGACCCGACCAACCCGGACACGCTGACCGGCATCAGGGGAACCTTCCTCTCCGCGCTCGCCGATCCGATTGGCGCTGGCATCACGATCGTGCAGCAACCCGCGAGCACCAACATTCAGCCCGGCCAGACGGCCTCCTTCGCCGTGCGGGCCACGGGGACAAACGTGAACGGCGCGGCGCCCGTAGGATACCAATGGCAACGCTTCATCACCGGCGTGTGGCAGGACATCGCCGGCGCGACCAGCTCCAACTACGTCACCGCCACTCTCGCGGCGGTGGACACGGGAGCCCAGTACCGCACGTTGATTCTCATCCCCGGAAGCAGCACCAACAGCGCGGCCGCCACGGTGACCGTGGGCAATCCTGTGCCGACGCTGAGATACGGCAACAGTGGTGGCACTCTCACTTTATCGTGGGATGCGCCGGCCCGGTTGCAATGCACCACGAGTCTGACGCCACCCATTGTTTGGCAGGACGTCACAACCACCGGCGAGACCTCTTACACCGTCAATCAGTCGAACCAATTCAATGTGAATCTGGATACGGCCCAGGCCGGCGGCGGGGGTCGGACCGGCACCGGCAGCGGCACGATCAGCGTCTCGAATAACATCCTCAGCGTTGACGTGGTGTATTCCGGCTTGTCCGGCAATCGCGGCGCCGACCATTTTCATGCGCCGGCCGCGCGTGGATTTAGTGCCGGGGTGGTCTATGACCTCGGTGCCATCAGCACCGGAACCACGTCTGGGACAATCAAAGGCAACGTGACGCTGGTGAATGGACAATACGGTGGAAAATCCATCGCCGCGCAGGTCCAGGACATGCGGAATTCTCTTTGGTATCTGAACCTCCACACCTCCGCCTTTGGCGGCGGTGAGATTCGCGGCCAAGTGGAACCGGGCGGCGCCCGCTTCTACCGCCTGATCAGCCCTTAAGTCGGCCGCTGCAGACTTGAGCCAACACAGAGACCGGGATTTTTCCCGGTCTCTTTTTTTCGCCTGGAACCCAACCCGCGTCAGCACCACTTTAGTTCCGTCCCACGTTGGTGGCGGATTTTGTTACTGCCAGGGAGTGGAGCTTTGGGTTCTATTCCCGCCATGCCGATTTACGAATTCCACTGTGAGGCCTGCCGCCGCGACAGCGAAGTGCTGGTTCGCTCCAGCGCTTGGGAAGGAACGCCCTGCCCGCATTGCGGCTCGGTGAAGTTGCAGAAGAAACTTTCCGTGTTCGCCTCCAGCGCGGCCGGTGATGAAGCGGGAGCGAGTTGCTCGGGCGTGCCCCGTTCCTGCGGCAAGTGCGGGACAGGCAAAGCGCACTCGCACTGACGCCACCGCTCCCACGCTTCGGCACCTCCGCCAAGACTCATTGCCTTGCCCCGGAGGCAGTGGCACCTTCCAGCCGTGGAAAATCTGGACAAGCTCGAACAGTTGCGCGCGCTCCTCCGCTCGTATGGATCTTGCGTGGTGGCCTATTCGGGCGGGGTGGATTCGGTGTTTCTGGCGCGTGTCGCCCGCGATGTCTTGGGCGACAAGTCGCTGGCCGTGATCGCAGATTCACCGAGCCTGCCGCGCCGGGAATTACGCGAGGCCCTGGCGGTGGCGGAGCAGTTCGTCATCCCGGTGCGCGTGGTGCGAACGGCGGAGTTCAACAACGAGTCGTATCTGGCGAACCCGAACAACCGTTGTTATTTCTGCAAGCACGAGCTGTTCACCGAGTTGGAACCTATCGCGCGGGACGAACACTTTGCCGTCATCGCCTACGGGGAAAACGCCAGCGACGTGGGCGACCACCGACCCGGCGCGAAGGCGGCGCAGGAATTTCAAGTGCGCGCCCCGCTCAAAGAGGCCGGCCTGACCAAGGCAGAAATCCGCGCGTTCTCCGCCCAACTTGGACTGCCCACCGCCGACAAGCCGCAGATGGCCTGCCTCAGCTCGCGCATCCCCTACGGTGAGCGCGTGACGCCGGAGAAGCTGCGCATGTTGGAGGAAGCGGAGTATGTGCTGCGTGACTTGGGATTTTACGACGTGCGGGTGCGGCACCATGAAGTGGGAGGGCAGAACCCAGCGAGCAGTGTCCAGCAAGCCATCACTCACCTGGCTCGCATCGAACTGGGACCGGCGGAAATTCCCCGGCTGCTGGAAAACAGTCGGTTCGCCCAAGTCGCCGAGCAGTTGAAGCAACTGGGCTACGCACATGTGACGCTCGACCTCGCGGGCTACCGGCGGGGCAGTTTGAACGAAGCCCCCATTGCCTTTGCTTCCCGCGAGGCGACTTCAGCGGCCTAGCACAGGCCCCGATTCCGTTTCGACGCTGGACGTTGCCGGCATCGTCCTGCAACTTTCCCGCAGATTCCGGGTTAAACAGCCGAAGAGAAGCTATGCCACAGTTTTCCTACAAAGCGCGCCGCAAGACCGGCGAGGTCGTGCAGGGCGTGCT
>JAYVWQ010000450.1:0-4530 GCA_043785945.1 Akkermansia sp. | reverse complement strand
GGTCGGGGCCGGGGCGGAGCGGAGCGCGGCGAGCAACTGGGCCTGAATCGGACGGTTCGTCAGCACATAGTTGTTGAGCGTCTGGCCCAGTTGTTCTTCGGAGAGGGGCAGCCACTCCGGCGGGGCAGACATATGGGTGACGGGCGCTGGCTCAGGCGGGAAACTCCGCCAGGCCTGGCCAGAAAAGCCGTGGGCGTGAGGCAGGGCGAAGAGGGTGGGATCGCGAAACCCGGTGGCTTCGGCCAGACGCTGATCGGATTTTTCATCCAGACTAAAATAGAAAAAGGGCACCGGTTTCTCCCACTTCGGCACGCGCTGCCAGCGGCTGGCCAGCCAGAAGATGGCCGCGACGTGGGCGAGGAAAAAGAGAACAAAGCCCCACACCCAAAACCGTCGCGAGCGCTGGCCTTCCGGCTTCATGGCTGGCGGGGCGCGGGCGAACCGCGACGCGTGGCTAGCCAGGCTTCTTTAATCCCGGCGCGGCGGGCGAGCAGGCCCAGCCGGTCAAGCTTCTCCCGCGTCACGTCCTTGTCCGCTTGAATGATCAGGGTAAGCGGAGCCCGCGAAGCCTGCACCGCCTCGGCGAGGCTTTGCTGCAAAAGGCGTTCCGAAGTGAGCTGGTTGTCGAAGTAGCATTGCCCGCTCGCGTCCATGGCCACGATGACGGTGGGGCCGATGACGCCCGGCAAATCCTCCGCCTCCGGCAGCCGGATAGGCACGCCCGGCGTGAAGACCAACTGCGATTGCAGGACGACAAAAATGAGCAGGATGAAGAACACGCCGGCGAACGCGGCCACATCCAACTGGCCGCGAAAGATTTGTTTGTTGCGGGGGAAGCGCATTCAGGAAATGACGAATGGGCCGTTGGTGCTCACGGCTTCGGAACCTCTGTCACGATGTTCACGATTTCCGACGCGGCCTTTTCCATGTCGAGCACGATGGAGTTCACGCGACCGACGAGATGGTTGTAACCGGCGTAACAGGGGATCGCCACGGCCAGACCCGCCGCCGTGGAGATGAGCGCCTTCCAGATGCCGCCGGCCAGATGTTCCATCTGCGCGTGGGAACCGGCGCTCTGGAGCACGTCAAAAATATCCAGCAGGCCCAGCACCGTGCCCAGCAGGCCGAGGAGCGGCGCGATTTGCGCGAGCGTGGCCAGCACATTGAGCTTCTCTTCCAGACGCGGCACCTCCATGAGGCCGGCCTCCTCCAACGCCTCGCGCACGCCCTCGCGGCCGCGCTCGCGATTGAGCACCGCCACTTTAACCAGCCGGGCCACTGGTCCCGGCGTGGCGTCGCAGATGGAAAGAGCTTCGACCACGTTGTCGCGCTTGAGCACGTTGCGCACGCCGTTGAGGAACTCCATGGAGTTGATCTGCGCGCGGTGGTAGTGGAGCAGCCGGTCGGCGAAAACCAGCAGGCTGGCCGCGCTCGCCGCCATCAGCACCCAGATCATCACGCCGCCCTGCGCAAGCAGCGCGGGCAGCGAGCGGTGGACCTGCCCCGTCAACTCGGCGGCGGCCAGCCAGAGCGCACCGGCGGGAAATGTATTGGCCAACATGCGCTTCTTATACGGGCGCGTGGCGGCGCGTTCCAAGCGTGTTTGTCAAAATGTCACGGCGCCGGCAGCACCACGACCTTGTAGAAACGATGCGGCGTGGTTTGCGGCGGCGCGGGGGTAAGCGGCGGACCGTTGTCGATCCAGATTTGCGGCTGGCCCATGCCGGCGAGGGGCGCACCGGCGTTGAACCAGTTCAACAGGTTCTCACTGTATTGCACCTGATAGCTCAGGCCCGCGCTGGTGGGGAACGACATTTGGAAACGTCCGTCCGGCAGGCGCGTGGCGTCCATGAGCCGGGGCGGGGAAGTGACGCCGAAGTTCACGGTGAGGGAACGGTTGGTCACGCCCTGATCATCGACAGCGCGGGCGAAGGCAGTGTGCGCGCCCTCCGGCACGCCGCTCCAAGTGAGCGTGAACGGCGCGTTGGTGCGCGTGCCAAGCAGCGCGCCGTCGCCCACGAATTCCACGCGCACCACGCGACCGCCGGGATCGCTGGCCGTGGCGGCGAGCGGCACGTTGTTTGTCGCGAGGACGGAGCCGTGCGCCGGAGCCGTGAGCGCCACGGACGGCGCGAGGTTCGCGGCGAAAGACCAGTCGAGCAGGTCGTGGTTCTCCGTGTCGTAGCCGGTCGCGGCGGTGAAGCCAATCCACGCGGTGCCGAGCGGCAGATCGAGCAAGGTTTCCAGACGCACCGGCGCGCTGAGCACGGGCGTGACGAGGTTATCCACAAAAATTTGCAGCAGACCCGGACGGTAAATCACCTTGGCAACGTGATCTGCGCCGTCGTCGAAGGCCGGCACTGCCGTGGTCGTGGCCAGCGCGTAGGAAGCAGCCCCGTTGTTCAATCCGCTGCCGCCGGAATGAAAACTCACCTCACGATACGGGGTCTGGCCGGTCCCGGTCCAAGTGTCGAACTCCAGCGCGAGGCTGTTGGAGACCTCGCCGTAGCCTAGCTGCCCGCCCGAGAAGCCGACCACCGGCGTGGCCCGTCCGAGGATGACGAAGGCGAGTCCATCGCCGCCGCTGCCCGTGGCCGCAGTGATGCGCAGCGTGAACAGGGCCTCGAAGCCATTTGTGACCACGGCCTGCGTCGTCCACCACGCCCCGCCCGCCGTGCCACCCCCACCTGAGGGCGTGAGGCGGATGCGCTCGCCGACGTAAGCCGCCGAGTTTTGCAGGAGCAACGGCGAATTCGCACCGAAGCGCGTGAAGGCAAATCCATCCGCGCCCGGTGGCACCACCGCGAAGGCCACCGCCGCGAGCGTGCCCGTGAGTCCGGTCGAGTCCGTGGCCCGCGCGGTGAGACGGTGAATGCCGCCGAGCGCGTTGCTGAAAATCAGCGTCACGCTCGCGGCGCTGGTGTTGGTGAGCAGGCTGCCATTGTCGAAGACCTGCAAGTTCGCGACCGTGGTTTCCGCATCGGTCGCGGTGACGAGCAGGGTCAGCCCCTCGCCGGGCGCGAGCACCTGGCCGTTCGTCACGCCGCTGAGGAAGACGCGTGGCGGCTGGTTGCCGAGCGGCGTGTTGGCGAGCAGTTCCAAATCGAAACTCAAATCGCTGCTCGTGAGGTCCGCCTGATGAATCTCCACCGCGAGCGTGTTCACGCCTTCCACGAGCAGTTCGGGATTCACGGCCGCCACGTAGAAATTCGTCGTCTCGTCGCTGCCGCTGGCCGTGAGCGAGGCCAGCGTCCCGTAGCTAATCGTGCCCGCCGGCATGGCGCTGCGGAAGACTTCGCTGCCGTTGAGATGCACCACCGCGCCGTCATCGCGCAGCACGCGCACGGCGAGATTGGTCACGAGCGCGAGATTGGTGACGGTAAATTCGCGGCGGAAATACGTGGTGGGATTGCGGCTCGCGGTCGGCCCGCCATTGACGACGGTGGCTTCGTCATCGTCGCCGAAGCCGAGTTGCGCGGGACCAATGCGCCAGGAGGAATCGTTGAAACCCGGCTCGCGCCAGGTCGTGCCTTGATCCGCGCCCGTGTCCAGATAGCGCCACGCCGAGCCGGGCGGCAGGAGTGTGGCGCGTCCGTCGCCCGCCTGCACGAAGACCGTGACCGGCTCGGAACTGAGGCTGTTGCCCAGACTGTCGTAGCCCACGGCCACGAGTTTGTGCGCGCCCGTGCGCGTCGTGTTCCACTGCGCCTGGAACGGGCCGACGCCCACGGTTTCGCCAAACCACGCGCCGTCGTCGTAGAATTCCACGCGCACCACGCTGCCGCTGTTCGCCGTGGCGCTGGCCCGGACAAGCAGCGAGACCGGCGCGGTCAGAACCATGTTCGGCGCAAGATTCGTCACGCGCAGGGCCATGGGTTCCGGCGTCAGCACCGAGCACGAGAGAATGTCGTGGCTCTCGATGCCCGCTCCCGTGGACGCGGTGAAACCGAGCCACGCCCGTCCGAAGTCGAGCGGGAATGAAGTGGCGAGATTGTTCGTCACGGTCAGCACCGGCGCCGTCAGGTTGTCGAGAAAGACACTGAGCAGTCCCGGCGTGTAGAGAATCCGCGCCGTATGCACGCCGTCGAGCGTGGCCGAGACGGTGCCCAGCGCGTTGCTCTGCTGGTCGCTGTTCCGCAGCGTGCCGCGGGTGTGGATGCTGATGTGATTGGCGTTCGGGTCGGCGGATTCGGGATTGCTCCAGGTGTCGAACTCCACCGCGAGACTGTTGGAAATGCCGGCGTAGCCCAGGCCGCCGCCGCCACCGCCTTCGCGCAGCAGGGGATTGTTTTGAATGACGAAGGCGAATCCGTCGCCCCCGCTGTTCACGAGATCGTGGATGTCGTATTGAAACGTCACGTCGAAGCCGTCGCGGATGAACTGCTTCACCGGGAGGAACGCGCCGCCCGTGCCGCCGCCGCCGGGGTTCAAGCGCAGCCGTCCATCGCGCACAAAAGCCGTGTTCTGAAAAATCAGATTCGTCTCGCTCCGAAAATCCGGGAACACCACGAGGTGCTGGCCCGCCGCGCG
>JAYVWQ010000449.1:0-6180 GCA_043785945.1 Akkermansia sp. | reverse complement strand
AGCGCCTCGCTGAAACCCTCGCCGCCTACCACTGGCTGGCCTTGGTCATCCTCATGCTCCCTTTGCTCTTCGCCAAGAGTGCATGACAGGCTCTAGACTGCCGCAATGACCGCGCCATTCTCGGACTGTTTATCGGATGAGACGAACTACAAAGGGCGATCAAAAAAACTGTAAGAACACTCCAAACTCTTTATGAAAAAATTCACGTTCGTCTTCGTGCTCGGTCTCGCGCTCATCGCCTCCGGCTGCGGAGGAATGTTCAAAGGCAAGAAAGCCGCCGAGCAAAGCGTCGCGGATTTTCATGCAATGTACAACGACGGGAAGATCGCTGAGATTTACGCGGCGGGACACTCCAAGTTGAAAGCAGCGTCCAAGGAGAAGGAGTTTGTGGAGTTTGTCGGTGCCGTGCAGCGGAAACTCGGAAAAGTAACTCAGACCTCCGGCGCGGGCTTCAATGTCCGGACGTTCAATTTGACCACCACGGTTGTCTTGACGCAAAGCACCACCTTTGAACAAGGGACAGGGACAGAGACCTTCACGTTTGAGATGAACGGCGAGAAAGCAGTGTTACTGGGCTACAATATTAACTCGAAGGATTTGATATTGAAATAAGCGCCTGTGCGCTCCAGCACCACTAATCCATTCACACCCTGAGCTTCGCCAGCAGATCCTTGCTCTGCACACTCTCGCCGACTTGCACGTTGATCTCGCTGACCACGCCGTCGGCCGACGCGTAGATGGTCATCTGCATTTTCATCGCCTCCATGGTCAGGAGCTTGTCGCCCTTCACCACCTTGGTGCCCACGCTGACGTTGACGCTGGTGATGATGCCGGGGATGGGCGCGCCGACTTGGGACGCATCGGCCGGGTCGGCCTTGGGGCGCGCCTTGGCCACGGACTTCACGGACTTGTCCAGGATCTGCGTCTCGCGCGTGATGCCGTTCAACTCGTAGGTCACGGTGCGGCGTCCGTCCTTGTCCGGCGTGCCCACGTTGATCAGGCGGATGAAGAGCGTCTTGCCCTCCTCGATATCCACACTGATTTCCTCGCCGGGCTTGAGTCCGTAGAAGAACGCGCCGGTGGGCAGCGCGCTCACTTCGCCGTATTCGCGCTCGAACTTGGCGAACTCGGCGAACACGTCGGGATACATGAAGTGGCTGTAAAGATCATCGTCGCCCACTTCGCGCTTGAGCTTGCCCGTGAGGGAACGGGTCTCGGCCTTGAAATCGGCGGGCGGGAAGTTGGAACCGGGGCGGCCCTTGAGCGGTTTCTCCTGGCCGAGCACGACCTTCTGCAATTGTTTCGGCCAGCCGCCCATCGGCTCGCCCAGTCCGCCGCGCAGCATGTCCACCACGCTGGCGGGGAACGGCGTCAGGCCCGGCTCCAGGTTCACCACGTCCGCCGGCTTGATGCCGCGCGTGATGAGGAACATCGTCATATCGCCCACGACCTTGCTGCTGGGCGTGACCTTTACAATGTCGCCGAAGAGCAGGTTGACCTCGGCATAGGTGCGTGCGATTTCCGGCCAGCGGTGCGCCAGGCCCATGCTGGCGGCCTGTTCCTTGAGGTTGGTGTATTGGCCGCCGGGCATCTCGTGCAGATAAACTTCCGCGCTGCCGGTCTTGGGCGCGGTGTCGAACGGGGCGTAAAGCTCGCGCACCTTTTCCCAGTAGTCGGAAAACTCGTTGAGCGAATCCAAGTCCAGTCCCGTGGCGCGCGGCGTGTTTTGCAGCGCGGCGACAATGGAGTTCATGTTCGGCTGGCTCGTCGAGCCGGACATCGAGGCGATGGCCAGATCCACGACATCTACGCCCGCGTCGCTCGCTCTCAACACGCTCCCCGCGTTCACGCCGCTCGTGTCGTGCGTGTGGAAGTGGATGGGCAAACCGACTTCTTCCTTGAGCGCCTTGACCAGGGCGTGCGCCGCGTAAGGACGGCAGAGTCCGGCCATGTCCTTGATCGCGAGCAGGTGCGCGCCCATGCGTTCCAATTCCTTGGCCAGCTTCACGTAGTAATTGAGCGAATACTTCGTGCGCTTGGGGTCGAGGATGTCGCCAGTGTAGCAGATGGCCGCCTCGCAAAGCGCGTGCGTCTCCTGCACCGCGTCCATCGCGACTGTGAGGTTGGGCAGATAATTCAACGAGTCGAAGATACGGAAGATGTCCATGCCCGATGCGGCGGCGTGCTTGACGAAACCGGCCACGACGTTGTCGGGATAATTCGAATAGCCCACCGCATTGCTGCCGCGAAAGAGCATCTGGAAACAAATGTTCGGCACCTTGGCGCGCAGATCGCGCAAGCGCGCCCACGGGTCTTCGCGCAGGAACCGCATCGTGGTGTCAAAGGTCGCGCCGCCCCACATCTCCAGCGAGAACAGCTCGGGCGTGCGCCGCGCCACCGCATCAGCCACGGCCAGCATGTCGTAGCTGCGCACGCGCGTGGCCATGAGCGACTGGTGCGCGTCGCGGAAGGTGGTGTCGGTGACGAGCAGGCGCTTCTGCTTGAGCGTCCATTCGGCAAATTTTTTGGGGCCGAGTTCGAGCAGCAGGTCGCGCGTGCCTTTGATCGGACGCGCTTTGGAATTCCAGGGCGGCAGCGTGATGGACGGCGCGAAACCCGCGAGCCGATGCCCCTTGGCGTGGGGATTGCCATTCACGATCACGTCGCCGACGAAGTTGAGCAGTTTGGTGGCGCGGTCGCGGCGCGGCTTGAAGGCGAACAGCTCCGGCGTGTTGTCGATCAGCGTGGTCGTGGCCTGGCCCGCGCGGAAGGTCTGGTTGTGAATCAGGTTTTCGAGGAACGGAATGTTCGTCTTGACCCCGCGAATGCGGAATTCGCGCAGCGAACGATCCATGCGCTGCAACGCGATCTCGAAGGTCTGGCCCGAGGTCGTGAGCTTCACCAGCATCGAGTCGTAGAAGGGCGTGATGACCGCGCCCGCGTAGCCCATGCCGCCGTCGAGCCGCACGCCGAAGCCGCCCGCGCTGCGGTAGGTGAGAATCTTGCCGTAGTCCGGGGTGAACTTGTTCTCCGGATCTTCGGTGGTGATGCGCGACTGCACGGCGTAGCCCTGGCGCGGAATCTGGTCCTGCGGCGGCAGACCGACTTCGGGCGAAAACATCGACTGCCCCTGCGCGATCATGATCTGGGCGCGCACGAGATCGATGCCGGTGATGACTTCCGTAACCGTGTGCTCGACCTGGATGCGCGGGTTCATCTCGATGAAGAACCAGTCCTTGCGGTCGAGGTCGTAGAGGAATTCCACCGTGCCCGCGTTGTCGTAACCGATCTCCTTCGCGATGCGCGCGGCGGCGAGGCACAGTTCCTGCCGGACATGATCGTCGAGTCCGACACTCGGCGCGATTTCCACGACCTTCTGATGGCGGCGCTGCACCGAACAATCGCGCTCGTGGAGATGCAGCACATTGCCATGCTTGTCCCCGAGCACCTGCACCTCGATGTGCATGGCGCGCGGGATATATTTCTCCAGGAAGACGGCGGGATTGCCGAACGCGCGGCCAGCCTCGCCCTGCGCTTCGTCGAGCAGATTGTCCAGGTCGCCGGACTTCAGCACCACCCTCATGCCGCGCCCGCCGCCGCCGAACGCCGCCTTAATGATGAGCGGGAAGCCGATGCGCTTGGCCGCCTTCAAGGCTTCCGCGCGATCCGTGATGGCCTCTTCCGTGCCCGGCAGCGTGGGCACGTTCAACTTCTCGGCCAGAGCGCGCGCCGCCGTTTTGTCGCCCATCATCTGGAGCAACGCGGGCTTCGGCCCCACAAAAGCAATGCCGGCCTCGGCGCAGGCGGTGGCAAACTCGGCGTTCTCGCTCAGAAATCCGTAGCCGGGATGAATGAGGTCCACGCCTTTCTCCTTGGCCAGCGCCACGATGCCGGGAATGTCGAGATAAGCCGCGACCGGCCCTTTGCCCTGGCCGATGAGATACGCCTCGTCCGCCTTGAAGCGATGCACGCTCAGACGGTCCTCCTGGGCGTAGATGGCGACGGTGCGCAGACCGAGTTCCGTGGCCGCGCGAAAGACGCGGATGGCAATCTCACTGCGGTTGGCGACGAGAAGTCTCTTGAACTGCTTGGGCTGTGCTTTCGACGAACTCATAAAGTGCGCCGTTTATAGGGAGGGGCGGCCATGAAGGCAAAAGTTTTGGTGGAATGAACATCGCACTGCCCCGCGCTCCATTCATTTGCCGCTTGTGTCGGCGGGGTGGTTCGAGTCTAACCGGCGCGTGTCAGACTGGCTTGTTGTCATCATTCTCGGAGTCATTGAGGGAATTACCGAATTCCTGCCCATCTCCTCGACCGGCCATCTGCTCGCCGCCGAGCAGTGGCTGCCGCGGCAGAGCGATCTCTTCAACGTCATCATCCAGTGCGCCGCCGTCATCGCCGTGCTGCCGCTCTTTCGCGCGCGCCTTGGGCAGGCGGTCTTCCAGTGGAGCAACCCGGCCACGCGCGATTATTTCTGCAAGCTGGCCGTGGCGTTTTTCATCACGGGCCTGGGCGGGTTGGTTTTGAAGAAGCTCAAGTGGGAGCTGCCCAAGGAACTGCTGCCGGTCGCGGTGGCGCTGCTCGTGGGCGGCGTTTGTTTCATCGTGATTGAGCGGTGGCTGCGCGGGAAATCACTGAACAACGACATTACTTGGAGCATCGCCATGGCTGTGGGGTTGGGGCAGCTCATCGCCATTATTTTTCCCGGCGCGTCTCGTTCCGGCACGACCATTCTGCTGGCGCTGCTGCTCGGGCTGAACCGCCCGTCCGCCACGGAATTTTCTTTCCTCGTCAGCATCCCGACCATGCTGGCGGCCGGTGGGCTGGAGATGTTCAAGGCGCTGCGCCAACCGAGCGGCGTACCGGAGAACTGGACGCTGCTCGCGCTGGCCTCGGTGGTGTCCGCGCTCGTTTCTTTCCTCGTGGTGAAATGGCTGCTGCGCTTCGTGCAGACTCACACCTTCACGGGCTTCGGTTGGTATCGCATCGCCGTGGGGGGTGTGCTGCTCGTGCTGGCGTTGCGCCACTGAACGGGGGGCGATGGTAGGGCGCGTCGCTCCGCGCGCGCCGCCGGATCGGAGAGAGGGATGGAACAGCCACGAGATGCCGCCGACACAAACGATCCTGTCCGTTTAATTTTGCCTCACCCCGGCGCGCGCAGAGCGACGCGCCCCACCATCCTCAATTCACAAAACAAAACTCGTTCGCTTGGAACAGCGCATGTGAGTATTCCTGCCAGGCGTTGAGCGGGGCGCGGGATTTCTGCGCGGCCTGACCACCGCGCTTCAAGTTCGGGCGGTTGGCCGCCATCGCCGCCGCCATCGGTCCCTGTTTGCCCAGTCGTTTTCCATTTGGACCCGTGGCCGGAGCGGAGGCGACGCGTTCCTGCGACGGCTGCTGCGAGAGGAAGTCCAGACCAAGCTGCACTTCATCACTGTCGGCCCGGCGCTGATAAAGCGAAAGGTAGAGGAATTGAATCCGCTCCTCGTCGCTGGGCAGCGCGGAGAAGTCCGGGCGTGAGACCAGATTCTTGGCCGACTCCACCACCAGCGGACTGTTCATGAAGAACAACGCCTGCTGCGGCACCGTCGTTTGATGGCGCTTGCCATTGGTCATGTCGGGATTGGCGAAGTCGAAGTTCACCAGCACGTCCGCCGGGTTCTGCCGGTCGATGGAGCCGTAGATGGTGCGGCGCGTGGAATACGGCTCCGTGTTCAAATTCACCGGACGGCCAAACATCGTCTTGTCCAGCGTGCCGCCGATGGCGAGAAGCGAATCACGAATCGGCTCATACTCCAGCCGCCGGATGTTTGCGCGCCAGAGCAGCCGGTTGTTGGGGTCCACTTGCGCGTAGCGCGGATTGTTCACGCTGCCCTGCTGATAGACCGACGACATCAAAATGAGCTTGTGCATCTTCTTGATGCTCCAGCCCTCCTCCATGAAACGGCTGGCCAGATAATCGATCAGCTCGGGATGGCTCGGCGGCTCGGACATCGTGCCCAAGTCATCCGGCGTGCTCACGAAGCCCTCGCCGAAATGGTGCTGCCAGATGCGATTAATCATCACGCGCGCGGTCAGCGGATTGTTTTTGCTCGTGATGGCCGCAGCCAGCTCCGAACGACCACTGCCCGTTTTCACTTCCGGCCGCACCGGCCCCGACAGCACTTCGAGGAAACGGCG
>JAYVWQ010000448.1:0-2367 GCA_043785945.1 Akkermansia sp. | reverse complement strand
TCTTCGTTTCCGCCTGGGCCAGCCGCGTCTGGCAGACTTTCGCCAGCCGGGTGCCTTCTTCAAACTTCGCCATCAACGACTCCAGCGGCAGTTCGCCCGACTCCATTGCTTCGACAATGGTTTCGAGTTTTTGCATGGCCTCTTCAAAAGGCACTTCGGGTTCGGGTTTGGCCACGGGCGTGGAAATTACTGAATCGCCGCCGGGGCGTCTATCCTGGATTTCGGGGATGAGGGAGGCTGGGCGCAACTGGGCATGACCACCGTGTTGGGCGAGGCGATGGAACGTGTGGGTCAGGCATCCCTGCCGCCCGTTCCGGCGCGAGGTGTGCGAGCGCAGAAGACTGAACACGGGGCAGGGATGCCCCGTGAACCGTCAGGCACGGATGCCTGACCCACATCCGTGGCTTTGCGCCCCGCTCCTACTTCAACGCCGCCCTCTGCTCCGGGACGTGGTGGATGGTGTTGTAAATCTCGTGGCTGGCGGGCAGGCCGTCCGCCGTCTTGAGGGTGAATTTGATCTTCATCTGCATGACCGACTTGACCGGCATTTCGAGGAAGACCGTTCTTTTGTCTTTGCTCAGGCGCGCGGCTTTCACCTCGACCTTGTCGTGGCTCTTTTTCTTCGGGTCGTCGGTGGAGACTTCGGGCGAGCCGTAGTTGCCGGAGTAGATGTAATTCCACTGCTCGACGCTGTAGCTGGCGAGGTCTTGGGCGGCGGCTTCGTCGAGCGGTTGGGCGAAGGTGATGAGCACGCCGTCCTTCTTCACATGAAACTCCGTGGGCATGGTCACGGGCTGGCCGGTGTAGCGCATCCGGTAGAAACCGCCGTCCTTCGCGCCGTCCGTCTGCCAGCCGCGCAGGCCGCAGACATACACCTGGCCGTCCTTCGGATTCACGCGCCCGCGCATTGCGCCGGTGGCGAACTTGAATGGAAACCGCACCATGGCGCCCTGCATCTGGCCGTCCACCGTCTCGGGCAGCACGGCGAAGATCGTGCCGCGTCCGTAGCTGGTGAACAGCATGTGCCCGGCGAACGGCCCCCACTTGTCGCTCGTGGCCCAGACCTGCCCGCCGCTGGAGTTGTCCATGCTTTGCGGCAGCCAGATCATCGGCTGGTCGTAAGTCTCCGGGGCGGGGGCGCCGCCGTCCGTGCCCTTGAGTTTGAATTTCGCCCGCGCCGCCGGATCGCTCGGATCGAGCGTGACGGTTTCGCCGTTGCTGCCGTGCAGGACCAGCTCGCGGTGCGCGCTCGGCGTCATGCCGTAGAAGCCGCCCTTCTTGACTACGTTCAACTTGCTCGAAGGCATCCAGTGGCCCTGATTGTCGCTCACCGTCAGCACGTCGCCCGGCCCCATGCCGCTGCCGTTGGGCGCGCGGAAGCCCGTGGCATAGACCTCCAGCTTGGAGCCGTCCTTGGAAACTTTCAGGCAGGTGCCCTGATGCGGCGTCTTCACTTCCGGCGACCAGGGCACGCCCTTGAAGTAATAAAAATTCCCGGCCGCGTCCGTGTGCAGGTCGAGGCAGAACTCGTGGTAGTTGGCCGTGACCGTGGTGTCGTTGTTGAAGTTTTCGTAAAAGTCCGCCTCGCCGTCCTTGTTCAAATCATTCAGCCGCGTGATTTGATCCCGGCCGGTTACGTAGATGACGCCGTTGACGATTTTCAACCCGAGCGGCTGGAACAAACCCGTGGCGAAACGCTTCCAGTCCAAATGCTTCATGTCTCCATCAAGACCGGACACGATCCACACGTCGCCGTGGAAGGTGCAGATAGCCGCGCGTCCATCGGGGAAGAAATCAAAGCCACCGAAGAACGTGCGCGTGTTCCAGGGATTGCCCGCCGGCTCGGTGATTTGATCCGCCACGTACGCCCCCGCGTTCGTGCTGATCACGCCCTGCGTGACCACGGGCAATTCCCAGCGCGGCGCGTCACCCTTGGTGAAGCGGCGCAGGTCGGGCAATTCCACCTTGGCGCGGTTGGCTTCGACAAATTTCTTCAAGTCCGCCGGCGCACCGCTCCACACGCTCACCTGAAAGGGCTTGCTGAGTTTCTGAGGCAGCAACTTGACCAGGAGTTTGCCGCCGGAGGCTTCGAGCGTGGCTTGCACCTCGCCGTGCAGGGCCACGGCCGTGCATTTGTCGCCCTGGGTCACGCTCACCATGTTGGCTGTCACCACCGCTTCACCCGGAGCATCCGCCGCGACCAGCGACCAGCCCGGTTCCAAGTCTTCGATCTGGAAGGTGCGGGTGAACACGTTCACCTCGCCGCGTTTCACGTAGCCCGGAATCTCCAGCACGCCCATCTTCCCCACCGTGTAGGAAAACATCGTCTTGTCGATGTGCCGGTAGAGGCCGCGATAGTGCGCGTAA
>JAYVWQ010000447.1:0-4001 GCA_043785945.1 Akkermansia sp. | reverse complement strand
ACCCGTGAAAGGCAAAGATCTGGTCGGTGGGCGACCGCTCCCAAGACCTCAACCCACAACCCATGGTGGTTAGGGGAATAAAGTGCATACCCAGATTCGGGAATTGATCGCCGCGCAACCCCAGATTCATTTTACGGTCAGAGAAGCGCCTGGCATTTTTACGCGCGATCTTTTCGCCGATGTCCCGCCGGAGAATGTCAATGCCCTCGAGTTCCTCATTGGTGGCCTCATCAAGGACAAGGAACGGCTGCGGCTGTTGTTCGATTTGTTCGCGGAAACACTCGAGGAACTTTGCAGGATGGGATCGGCGTATAAAGACGCGCCCGGCACTTGAGCCTTCGGGAAGGGGTGCAAAGTCTACCAGGAGGCGCAGGGGCGGGTTTGTGAGAAAACTGGGTGGTGGGAATGAAATGGTTTCAAGGGACCGTCGCAAAGTGAGCATGACGCACAAACATTCGGGACGAATCTCCGGTAGGGAAAGCGATTGAGATTCGCCCGCCTGAAGCCTTGGTCAGTCAAATGAAATTTCAGCGGGTTCTCCGCCGCTTGATTGATGGTGGACCGCAGCTCTGTGTGAAACTCGTCGGCGAGCCGGGCAGAGATTTTGCGGTAGTAGGAAAGAGCCTCCTCCACATCGCCCCGCACCAGGGGGGTGATAGCTTACTTCCATGTGGCCCGGAGCCGGTCGATGGAGGCCCAAAACTCGTCCGAACTCAGCGGGCGCGCTTTGCCCGAGTCCAATTCCTCCCGGCGACGTGCAGCTTCCGCAACGCCGTCCGCGCCGGCGTCTTCGTGGTGGTGGGGTGGAAGCGAATCCAGAAGCCAGGCGGCCAGCGTGCCGCGCTCGACTTCCGGCAGGTCTGAAACCGCCTTTTGAATCTCAGCGATCGACATGGGTAAAGTTTATGCGGAACAGGCTCGAAACGCAAGCTCCCGACTTGCTGGCTGGCCAGCAATTCTCATTCGGCGAGGGAAACCCCCGGCTCCGCCGGGGCGTCGAGGTAGGGACACCGGTTGCCCGGCGCCCCCCTCACGGATCCCGGCGTGCGATTTTCCCGCATCTTATGTGGCGCGCCACATAAGATGCGGGAAAACCGCCCGTCCGGTTTCGGAGGGAGGGGCAGGGGCTAATCCCCTGTTCCTACCCCTATTCGAATTCACGAAGTGTCGCTGTAGTGCTAGAAACGAACCACGGTTTGGAGGTAGAACCAGTCGGCATCGGCGGAGCCGCCGGCATTGGCCCAGGTCTGATCAATGTATTTGCCGGTGAAGAAGTGGCCGTAGCCGGCTTCGAGCAGGATGAACTTGTTGACCGCGTAGCCAGCGATGACATCGATCTCGCCACCCACGAAGCCGTCGTAGGAGGGATTGCGGTTAAAGCCGGTGCCGGTGCCCACGCCCCCGCCGGCGCGGGCCGCACCGCCCACGTTGTAGAGGCTGTCCGCGGTGTCCGCCAACCAGAAGAGATGGCCTTCGAGTGCGAGGGAGAGTTGCGGGTGCGGCTTGATCTGGAAGATCGAGCGGACGTCATGGAGATTCTGCCACGAGAGATAGTCGGCGTAACCGTAAAACTTGTGGTTCGTGGGATAGAGGTTATCGAACGTGCCGTGCCGGCTGTCGGTGGGATCGCCATCGCCCGAGGCGTAAGCGTATTCGAGCGCGACCCGCGGCTTGCCGTAGGCGTCGTCGAAGGTGTAGCCGGCGTTGCCCATGAAGGCGAAGGCTTCGTGGGCCTGCCGTTCACCGGCCAGCGTGGCTTTCCAATTGCCGAACTGATAGGCGCCCTCGACGGTGAAATCGAATCGGCCAAACTCATTCGTGCCGGATTTCATGCGGCCGCCCAGTGTGTAAATGTCCCGCGCGACGGGCGCGGCCACCTGGAACGGCGGAAAGGAAACGGGATTCTGCGCGCTGGCGCTGCCGATGCCATCGTTCCGTGCGAAGAAATAAAGTTCGGTGAGCGTCTTTGGCACTTTCTTGGTGGAGAGGTGAAGGCCGGAGAAGAGGTTGTAGTCGTTCCAGACGTTGAAGCTGTTGTCGTCCGGCAGAACGATCTTGCTGGTGAACGCTTCCGCCGCGAACCACTCGTTCTGCCAGCGGAGCTTCGCGGCGTCGAAGACACGGCCGATGTTATTCCACGCGAACGCGCCGACCAGGCGCTCGTCGCCGTAGCTCAACTCCTGGCGGCCGACCTTGAGCGAGAGCGGGAACTCTTTGTGGTTGCCGAGCGTGAAGTAGGCCTGATGCAGGTCGGCGATGCCGTCGGACTCGAAGTTCGGATTTCGATCGTCCCCGGTGGTGCCACTGCTCCGGCCCTGGACATAGGCGCTCCACCATTTCGCGGTGTAGCCGGCGTAGACCAGGATCTTGTCGCTGAAATAGCTGTTGTCGTTATCGACGCCGGTCTTGCGGAAGTCTGCGTTGGGCGGCGAGCCGAGTCCGTTTTCCCTCAGCTCATAACGCAGGCGCGCGGAGCCGCCGAGGTCCCAGACCGAGTAATAGGGATCCTGCTTCCGCAGGTAATCGTTGATGAACCCAGGGAACGGCTGGGGCGGAGGTGGTGGCGCGTACTGGGCGAGGGCGGACGAGACGCAGCCGAATGCAAGGGCGGTGGACGCGAGTGCGAGCAGGGCATTTTTCATACAGTGGCAGTTTCGGACTTCGGCATCGTGCCGAACGAATGTGAATCAAGAGTTGGCTTCTGGAAAGGGTGGATGACGGACGAGGGTTCGACCCCGTGCATCCCGAAGTTGTTGGTTGGGCCGTAGTCCGCAGGCGGCTTCTCCCTCGCCCCGTCGGACGGGGAGAGGGTTGGGGAGAGGGGAAGCCTTGGAGAGTTGACGGCCCTCCTCTCCCCGTCCCTCTCCTCCCTCCGAGGGAAGAGAGGGAGAAACCACGCACAACTTCGGGATGCACCGGGTTCGACCGGCGGGAGGCCGGCGGCAGCCGCTCGGTGGGCGCCTTTCTTGTGGGCGTGGACTTCGAGAAACTCGATGAGATGTTCGCGGAGCGTGTAGTAATCGGGATGTTCCATCACCGTCTTGCGCTCGCGCGGGCGCGGGAAACCCACCTCCAGGATGTCGCCGACCGCGGCCTCGGGACCGTCCGTCATGCAGATGACGCGGTCCGAGAGAAAGAGCGCCTCATCGACGTCGTGCGTAACCATGAGCGCGGTGATCCTGTTCTTGCGCCAAAGATCGAGGAGAACTTGTTGCAGCTCGTAGCGGGTCAGCGAGTCGAGCATGCCGAAAGGCTCGTCGAGCAGGAGCATTTTCGGTTTCAAGGCAAAGGCGCGCGCAATGCCCACACGCTGGCGCATGCCTTGCGACAGCTCCGCGGGCTTCTTGTCCATGGCGTGGCCGAGGCCGACGACCGTGAGGTAATACTCCGCGATCTGCCGGCGCTCCTCCGGGCGCGCGGTGTGGAAGACCTGCTCCACGCCGACCATGACGTTCTCGAACGCCGTCATCCACGGGAGCAGGCACGGGGATTGAAACACGACGCCGCGATCCGGCCCCGGCCCGGCCAGCTCTTTGCCGGCGAGGATGATGACGCCGCCGGTGACCTCGCTCAGGCCGGCGAGCATGGAGAGCACGGTCGACTTGCCGCAGCCCGAGTGGCCGATGAGCGTAACGAACTCGCCCTTCCGGATGCGGAGATTGAAGTCTTTGACGATGACCGCCGGGCCCTTCGGCGTCGGGTAAGTCTTCGTCAGGTTGGAGAGCTCAACGTAATCGCTCATGGTGCTTGGGGTTCCAGTTTCTCGTCAGACTTCAATTCTCTCCTCCTGGACCTCATGGGAGCGCTTGGGCAGCGAACGCGGCGCGCCCAATGGCCGCAGGACATTCAAATCCTCCGGCTCGATGTCCGGCAGCACGAGTTTCCGGGTGACGGGCGCGCGCTGGTCGTGGCGCGAGTTCAGGAGGAACTCGGTGATGTCGCGGCGCAGTTGCTTGAAGTGGGCGTCATGGTTGATGGCCTTGCGGTCGCGCGGCCGTGGA
>JAYVWQ010000446.1:0-10876 GCA_043785945.1 Akkermansia sp. | reverse complement strand
CGACAACAAGGGCGGCGACGGCCCGCGCTCCACGCCGGCGGTGGCGGGCAACCGCGTTTATGTCCTCTCCGCAAAACTGCTCGTAGCCTGCTTCGACGCGGCCAGCGGCAAGCCTGTCTGGACACACGACCTGATCAAGGAAAACGCCGGGCGCAACATCTCGTGGCAGAACGCCGCCTCGCCGTTGCTCGAAGGTAATCTGATCTTTGTCGGAGGCGGCGGGCCGGGTGAATCATTGCTCGCTCTCAACAAGGCTACTGGGAAAGTGGCGTGGAAGGCGCACGACGAAAAAATCACCCACGCTACGCCCGTGGCTGCGACCATCCTCGGCCAGCGCCAGATTATTTTCTTCACCCAGTCGGGCCTCGTCGCGGTGAAGCCCGCCGATGGCGCGCTGCTTTGGAAACATGCGTTCAAATACAACGTCTCCACGGCGGCCTCGCCCGTGGTGGCGGATGACGTGGTGTATTGCGCGGCGGGCTACGGCGTCGGTTCTACGGCGGTGAAAATCAGCAAGGCCGACGGAGCCTTCCAAGCCACTGAGATGTGGTTCAGCAAAGGCAACCAGCCCGTGGCCAACCACTGGAGCACGCCGGTTTATTTCAAGGGGCATCTCTACGGCATGTTCAGCTTCAAGGAATACGGGAACGGCCCGCTCAAGTGCGTGGAACTCGCGACCGGCCAGGTGAAGTGGTCGCAGCCCGACTTCGGCGCAGGCCAGGTCATCCTCGCGGGCGACACCGTGCTGGCTTTGACTGACAAGGGCGAACTCGTGACCGTGGAAACGAACCCGGCCAAATACACGGAACTGTCCCGCGCCAAAGTGGTGGACGGCAAATGCTGGTCCTCGCCCACGGTGGCGGGCGGAAAAATCTTCGTCCACAGCACCAAGGAAGTCGTCTGCCTCGACGCCGGGGTGAAAATGGCGGCGACGCGCTAAAGCTCCGGCGCGGAATCACTCAATAGCCAGCCGCAGTCTCCCGCCGGAGACTGCGGTTTTTGTTTCACCGTCGTTCACCGATTCGTTGCTTTACAGCCTGCGGCCTTTCCCTATTCTGCGGCCCGCAACCCAAAATAATTTATGGCCAAGGTCCTTGCAGAAATGTTGATCGAGTCGGTGAAGATGGAACTCCCCGACACCAAAACCCTCCACCTCACCTGGCCCGAGGGCTACGAGTGTGAATTCAAAACGGGCCAGTTCATCACCACCTTCTGGCCCGACACCACGAACTACAAACGCGCCTACTCGCTTTCCTCCTGCGCGCTGGATCGCGGCTTTTTCGAGGTGACGGTGAAGCGCGAGGGCAAGATGGGCACGCGCGTGGTTGATTGGGCCAAGGCCGGCGACAAGATGATGGTGCTCCCGCCCGCCGGAAAATTTCTGCCCGTCTATGACCCGCCGGGCAAGCATCTCATCTGCATCGCGGGCGGCTCGGGCATCACGCCCTTTCGCGGCTTCGTGCGCGAGGCCACGCGCCGCCAGTTGGACACGCGCATCACCATTCTCTACAGCGTCCGCACCACCACCGACATCATTTTCAACGAGGAGTTCCGCGCGCTCGAGGCGGAGAATCCCAAGTTCAAATTCCTCGTCACCTGCACCCGCCTGGGTGAAGGCGATCCGTGGCCCGGTCGCCGTGGCCGCCTCACCCCGGAGTGGGTCAAGGAAATCGTCGGCGCGGATCAGGCGAACACCGTCTTCTACGCTTGCGGCCCCAACGCCCTCGTCGATGCCGCCGAACACCTCGTGCTGCACGACATCGGCCTGCCCAAGGAACAGTTGAAGCTGGAGAAGTGGGGCTGAGTCGCATCCGACAATTTATTTTTCGGGAAGCTCACTAGCAGTTCCGTCCTCATGTCACTCAAACGCACCCCTCTCTTCGCCGCGCACCAACGCCTCGGTGGCAAGCTGATTGAATTCGGCGGCTGGGAAATGCCCGTTCAGTATTCCAGCATCATCGATGAACATCTCGCGGTGCGGAAATCCGCCGGCATCTTCGACATCAGCCACATGGGCGAAATCCTCGTCAACGGTCCGAGCGCCGAAGCTTTTCTCAATCGCATCCTCACCAACGACATTCGCAAGGTCGCCGTGGGCCAGGGCCAATACACCCTCATGTGCAACCCGCGCGGCGGCGTGGTCGATGACCTCTACGTGTACCGGCTGGAGGAGGAAGAATACCTGCTCATCGTCAACGCCTCGCGCATCGCGGCGGACTGGGACTGGATTCAGGAACAGTATGAAAGCGGCGCGGTCAGCGGCGAAATTCGCATCCGCAACGCCTCCGATGAATTCGGGGCCATCGCGATTCAAGGGCCGCGCGTCGTGGAGTTCATCAATCAGCTTGTGCCCGGCGGCTCCATCAGCGGCACCTTCGTGACGAAGGCCACGGACTTGAAGAAGAACGAGCTGGGCGCGTTTGTCTTCGACGCCGCGACCATCTACGTGGCCCGGACCGGCTACACCGGCGAGGACGGATTTGAAATTGTCGCGCCCGCTGAAATCATCGAGGCCGTCTGGACCAAGGCGCTCGCCGTCGGTCATCAGGGCTGCCTCCAGCCCGCCGGACTGGGCGCGCGCGACACGTTGCGCACGGAAGTTTGTTACCCGCTCTACGGCCACGAACTGGACGACACCACCACGCCCATCGAAGCTGGCGTCAGCTTCTTCGTCTCGCTCGACAAGGGTGACTTCGTGGGCCGCAGCGTGCTCGCCGAGCAGAAGGCCAATGGCACCACGAAGAAACTTGCGGCCTTCAAGATGACCGAGAAGTCCGCCCCGCCCCGCCCGCACTATCCCATCTGGGCCGACGGCGCGCAGGTCGGCGAAGCCGTGAGCGGCACGCAAAGCCCTTCGCTCAATCTCGGCATCGGCCTGGGCTACGTCCCGCCGCAATTCGCCAAGCCCGGAACGAAGATCGAAATCGAGATTCGTGGCAAACGCTTCGCAGCAGAAGTGGTGGCCAAGCCGATTCTCCGCAAGACGTAAGCCACGGAGCGCGCCCGTCCCGGGCGCAGCAACATCAGAAAGCCCGCCGCTGCGAACTTGTTCGACGCTCTTGAATCGCTCACGCCGCTGCGCCCGAGGACGGGTGCGCTCCAGCCGGAAAATTTCCGACAACCTCGCAAATTTTCGCCCGCTATTTTGAGCTTGAGGCTTCCTTGATGGTTGTTTTTTGGAGTTGGGAGTTTTCTTCAGCCTCCCCCCGTATTTGTCCGACCCACCCCGCTAGCGTTGCGGGCATGAATACGAAACAAATGGAGTTCGGGTTGGATGGAAATCGCAGTCAATGCCGCCCGGTGCGCCGCCGCACCAGTCCGGGCGCGCGCTGGTGGTTTGACCAGATGCACTCGGTGGTGGACCGGGCCTTCGACTGGAGCCGCACCGCGCAGGCCCGGCCCGAGCAGATTCACATGGGCTTCGGCGGACGGGCGCGGCACGGGAAAGTTTAAGGGCCGGCACTTCGCTCTTTCCCCGCGCGGGGATTACCGTTTGCCACGCGTTCGGCGGTGTCGTAGAACACCCGTCCCGTTGAACGGGAGTGAATGAAACCACCAGTCGAAATCTATGACACGACTCTCCGCGATGGCGCGCAGGGTGAAGGCATCAACTTCTCCGCGCAGGACAAGCTGCGCATCGCGGAGAAAATTGACGCCTTCGGCATTCACTACATCGAGGGCGGCTGGCCCGGCTCGAATCCGAAGGACATGGAGTTCTTCAAACAGGCCGCGAAGCGCAAATGGAAGAACGCAAAGATCTCCGCCTTCAGCATGACGCGTCGCAAGGGCATGGCGGTGGAGAACGACGAGTTGATGCACAACATCCTCGAAGCGAAGACGCCCGTTGTGACCATCGTGGGCAAGACTTGGCTGCTGCACGTCACGGAAGTTTTGCGCGCCAAGCCGGACGAGAACCTCGCCATGATCGGCGACACGGTTCGTTACTTGAAGGACCACGGAAAGATCGTCTTCTACGACGCCGAGCACAGCTTTGATGGTTTTGCCGAGGAGCCGGAGTACGCGCTCGCGACGTGGCAAGCGGCGGAGAAGGCGGGCGCGGATTGCATCGTCCTGTGCGACACGAACGGCGGACGTTTGCCGCGTGAGATCGCCGCGACGACCAAGCTAGCCATCTCGAAGTTGAATTGCCGCGTCGGCATTCACACGCACGACGACTGCGGGTTTGGTGTGGCCAACGCCATCGCCGGCATCGAAGCCGGCGCGACGCAGGTGCAGGGGACAATCAACGGCATCGGTGAGCGCACGGGGAATTGCAACCTCATCAGCGTGATGCCGACGTTGCAGTTGAAGATGGGCCTGAAGTGCCTGCCGCCGAAGTCGCTGCCCAAGCTCAAGGAGCTTTCCGAATACGTGAACGAAGTGGCGAACATCCGCCACGACCCGCGCGCGCCGTGGGTCGGCCAGACGGCCTTCGCGCACAAGGGCGGGATGCACGTCCACGCCATCGAGCGCGTCTCGCGTAGCTACGAGCATGTGACGCCGGAAGCTGTGGGCAATCACCGCCGTGTGCTGGTCAGCGACATGTCCGGGCGCACCAACATTCTGCTCAAGGCGGCGGAGCTTGGTTTCAAGCTCACGATGGATGCGCCGGAGTCGCGCGAAATCACCGCGAAGGTGAAGGAACTTGAATCACAAGGCTACGAGTTCGAGGCCGCCGAAGGCTCGCTCGCGTTGCTTATCGGACGCGCGCTCCAGCACCGCGAGCCGAGTTTCAGCGTCGAGACCTATCACGTCTCCATGCGCCGCGACACCAAGGAGTCCGTGTGTGAAGCAACCGTGAAGGTACGCGTGGGCGACAAGACCGCGCACACCGTGGCGGAAGGCGACGGCCCGGTGAACGCGCTGGATGGAGCACTCCGTAGGGCGCTGATCAAGTTCTTCCCGAAGCTCAAGGCCATTGAACTCACGGACTACAAGGTCCGCATCATCAACGGCGCGACCGGCACCTCGGCCAAGACCCGCGTGCTCATCACCTCCACCGACGGCAAGCGCGAGTGGGGCACCGTGGGCGTGAGCGAGAACATCATCGAAGCCAGCCTCCAGGCGCTGGTGGACTCGATGGAGTATGCGCTTCTGAAAAAGTAGTTGATGGATATACATCGTGATGTATAGTCGCCGTCATGAAAACGAAACGTCCTCAAGTGCGCACGGCAGCGACCCCTTTGGAATTAA
Organism: Akkermansia sp.; assembly: GCA_043785945.1. Classification (GTDB taxonomy): domain Bacteria; phylum Verrucomicrobiota; class Verrucomicrobiia; order Limisphaerales; family SIBH01; genus JANNGC01. The sequence continues at coordinate 5,683 of JAYVWQ010000446.1, read as the reverse complement.
AGGAAGCCGCACTTCCTTACGTTGCGTCGGCTGACCAGTCGTCGATGGTTCGGACTCAGATTTACCTGACGCACGCGGAGTATCATTTCCTCCAAGCAGAGGCGCATCGCCGCAGCGAGCCGATGGCTGCGGTCATTCGCTCCATGGTGGACGAGAAGATGAAGCTGCCGGAGGACGTTTGGACGAACAACCCCATGCTCCGCCCGACGCCCAAGGACTCCAAATTCGATTTGCCGGAAGACGCCGCTATCAACCACGACCACTATCTTTATGGCACACCGAAGAGGTACGTGAAGGTGAAGGGCAGTTGGGCGCTGGCCGGGGAGGCGAAGCGGTGATCCATCGCAACCGGGTGTTCATCGACTCCTCGTTCTGGATTGCGTTTCGGAACGACCGGCAGACGCATCACCGGCGCGCCCGCGAAATTGTGACCGAGCTGTTCCAGCAGCGGACGCAATTCTTGGCCACGCCTTTTGTATTTGCGGAAGTCCATGCGACGTTCGCGCGCTCGGGGCCAATCCGGGAACAGATCATCGAAGATTTTTGGGAGAACCAACTCATGCACTTGGCGGAAATTTCAAACGACGATCATCACGAGGCCATCACGTTGCTGCGGCAACACGAGGACAAGACGTATCCGTTCTGCGATGCCGTGTCGTTCGTCATCATGCGGCGTTTGCAGATGCGCCGCGTCGCCGCCTTCGATGACCACTTTCATCAGTTCGGCGAGTTTGAAGTGTTGAGTTGAGCCGTTCCCGCTGCTTTTCAATTTTCCATGAGCGAAATCCCCAAAGCCTACGAACCGCAGTCGGTCGAATCGAAATGGTACCAGTTCTGGCTCGACCGGAATTGTTTCACCGCTGACCCGGCGCGCGTCTCCGAGACGCGCCCGGCGTATTCCATCGTCATCCCGCCGCCGAACGTCACCGGCGTGCTCACGCTCGGGCATGTGCTGAACAACACCATCCAGGACATCCTCGCCCGCAAGGCGCGCATGGACGGCAAGGAGGTGCTCTGGCTGCCCGGCACCGACCACGCCGGCATCGCCACGCAGAATGCCGTGGAGCGGGCGATGAAGAAGGCGGGGGAGATTAAACACCGCAACGACTTGGGCCGCGAGGCGATGGTGGCGAAGATCTGGGAGTGGAAGGACAAATACGGCGGAATCATTCTCGAGCAGCTCAAGGCGCTCGGCGCGTCGTGCGACTGGACACGCACGCGCTTCACCATGGACCCGGAGTATTCGCGCTGCGTGTCGCGCGTCTTCGTGGACCTCTACAAGAAGGGCCACATCTATCGCGGCAAGCGCATGGTGAACTGGTGCCCGGCCTCGCTCACCGCGCTCTCCGACGAGGAAGTGACCATGAAGGAGCAGAAGGGCTTCATGTATCACTTCAAGGTGGAAGTGGCGGAACAGCCCGGCACCTTCCTGACCATTGCCACGACGCGGCCGGAAACCATTCCCGGTGACACGGCGGTGGCGGTGAATCCCAAGGACCCGCGCTATGCTCATCTCATCGGCCAGCACATCGTGCGTCCGCTGCCAGCGGAATTGCCGCGCGAGCAGAAGCTCATTCCCATCGTGGGCGATGAGCATGTGGACTTCGCGTTCGGCACCGGCGTGCTGAAGGTGACGCCGGCGCACGACAAGGCGGACTTTGAAATCGGCCAGCGCCACAAGCTGCCCGTGGTGGAAGTGATTGAAGCCGACGGCAAGATGAACGCGCTCGCCGGGCAGGACTTGAACGGGTTGGACCGCTTTGCCGCGCGCAAAATGGCGGTGGAGAAGCTTAAGGAACTCGGCTCGCTAGAGAAGGAAGAGCCTTACACGAACAATGTCGGCTACAGCGAGCGCGCGGACGTGCCCATCGAGCCGCGCCTGAGCGAGCAGTGGTTTCTGAAGTATCCGAGCGTGTCCAAGTCGCAGTCATGCGTGGCGACGGGCGCGATGAAGTTTTATCCCGAGCGCTGGGCGAAGGTGTACGACCACTGGATGACCGGCATTCAGGACTGGTGCATCAGCCGCCAGCTTTGGTGGGGACATCGGATTCCGGTGTGGACGAAACAGTTCTCCCCTCCTGAACAGACGGAAATCGGCATTCACATTCTAAACTTCGCTGTCAGTGAACGGTTGAAAACGGTTCGTTCTGCAAATGAATTGGTTGGTGAAACATTCTCGATTGAACGAGAGGGTTCAATTCAAGACGACTATCTGTTGTTTCGTGGAAATTGGGTCGATGGTGGAGGACTAATTGTCGAAGCAGCTACGGTTTCCGCACATGACGCCGAAATCCTCGAACAACTCGGCTTCACCCAAGACCCCGACGTGCTCGACACCTGGTTCAGCTCGTGGCTCTGGCCGTTCGCCACGATGGGCTGGACGGGCGACAAGTCCCAGGACTCCACCAATCCATCACTCCGCGCCTTCTACCCCACCACCGACCTCGTCACGGGGCCGGACATCATCTTCTTCTGGGTCGCGCGCATGATCATGGCGGGCTACGAGTGGATGGGCGAGATGCCGTTCCGCAATGTCTATTTCACCGGCATCATCCGCGACAAGCAGGGCCGCAAGATGTCGAAGTCGCTTGGCAATTCGCCGGACCCGCTCGACCTCATCAACACCTACGGCGCCGACGCGCTCCGCTTCGGCATCATGCGCAGCGCGCCGGCCGGCCAGGATTTGCTCTTCGACGAGCAGTCCGTAGAACTGGGCCGCAACTTCTGCAACAAGCTCTGGAACGCCTGCCGGTTTCGGCAAATGCAGAGCCAGAGTGCCGACAGCGTCCCGCTGGCGGAGGGGCAGGAACGCCAGCAAGATGTTGGCGGCACGTTGGTCACGTTCGAGTTCGAGGCCGACATTCAGACCTCGCTCCTCACGAGCGATGACAAGTGGATTCTCATCAAGCTCCATCAGGCGATTCGCGAAGTGACCGACGCGTTGAACGGCTACAAGTTCAACGACGCGGCCAACGCGCTCTACCGTTTCTTCTGGAGCGAGTATTGCGACTGGTATGTGGAAGCGACCAAGGCCGTGCTGCAAGCGCCGGATGATCCGGCCAACCCGCGCATCGCCGCGCGCAAACAGAACACGCTGGCCGTGATGGACTTCGTGCTCTCGAACACGCTGCGCCTGTTCCATCCGTTTCTCCCGTTCATCACCGAAGAACTGTGGCAGGGCATGGGCTTCAATGGTGATTTGCCCAAGGATCAAGGCGGCGACACGATCATGTTCGCGCCTTGGCCGAAGCCGTTTGATTCGGAGTTCCGCGATTTCTACGCGCTCGACGACTGTTATCTCGAACGCGGCGAGGCCAAGCACGAACTGGTGCGCCAGGGCCGCAACCTGCGCAGCGAGGCCCGCATCGCCCCGAACGTGAAGGTGCGTTTCGTGTTGAAGCCGGTGAACGATCTGCCGCCGCATGACGCTGCGGTGCTGAAGATTTTGCTCAACGCCGAACCGTTCGAGGTCAACGCCGAGTTCGTGCCCACCAAGGGAACCGCGCGCGCCCTCTCACCACTGGGCGAACTGTTTCTGCCGCTCGAAGGTTTGATCGATCTGGGGGCAGAGCGCGAACGACTGGAAAAGGAACGCGCGAAGATCGCCGCCGAGATTGAAACCGTGACGCAAAAGCTGGCCAACCCGAACTTCACACAGAAGGTTCCACCGAAGGTGCTCGCCGATCACCAGCAGCGTCTCGTGGACTGGAATGCCAAGCTCGCGCAGGTGCAGTCGGCGCTGGATGGTTTGGACCAAGCCTGACGGGGACAAGTCGGTTTGAAGACAGCCCAGCCCTTCAGGGCTGGGCTATTTTCGCAATAACTCACCGATTGATGATGACCGGCTCCCCGACCCCGCCGCGCAGCCAGTCGGCGAGCAATCCAATGGCTTGCGCATCCAGAATCTTCTCGTCAGCGAAGGCGGGCATCCGGTCGTTGCGCGGGCCGTAGAACCGCTCGTGCTTGGGATTTGCGATGAGGGCGGTGAGCCACTCGCGGGAGGCGTAGCCGGTGAGGTCGGGCGCGGTGGCGTCGGGGTCCGGTTTGCGGAACTGGTGGCACTCGGTGCAGCGCGCGGTGTCGGTGGCGATGAAAGCGCGGCCGTCGGCAATCAGTTTGGCGTCGCGCTGGTCGCCGGCAGTCTGCGCGGGTAACTGTGCTTCCGCCGAGAGGGCGGCGACGATTGCGTTCAACTGAGGCGCATACTTCTCCGCGTCTTTTTTAACGAACTTGACCATCTTGCCGTCGGCAAACTTGGTCGCGCCGAAATAGTTGCTCGAGATGATGTGCTTGGGATCGAGCAGGCCGGCAATCCATTCGCGGGAGCCGAAGCCTTTCAAGTCGGATGCGGCCTGGGCGTCTTTCACGGGTTCGCCGAGTCCGTTGTGTCCGTCGTAGCGGTGGCAACTCGCGCAATTTTTCGCGAAGAGTTTCGGTCCCTGCGTGAGCGGATCGGTGTGGAGCAGCGAGGCCGCGCCGGTGATGGGAATGCCGTGGGCGCGGGCCAATTCCTTGACGCGGTGCGAATCCCGCTCCGCTTGCTGGACGGCGGCGCGATATTCGGGCTTGTGCTGGTCCTCGCGGATCGCTTGGTAGGTGAGCAGCGCCGCCCCACCCAGAATGACCCCGAGGAAGCCCAGATTAAAGCGGTGGCCCAGCCGCCATTTGCCCAGAAACGGCATGGCGAACAGCACGGCGATGACGAGGCTGGGAATAATGATGGCACCCACCAGTTCGCCCTGATGACCAAAAATCTTGATGAGCCATTCCGCTTTCAAGAACTGGAACAGGAAAAGGAAATACCATTCCGGCCGCGCGGCGGAATACGGCTCGGAGGGATCAGCGGGCGCACCGAGTTCCGCGCCCAGTTCGCCGTGGCCGAAGAGCTGCGGTTTCAAAATGAAGAAGAGCACCACAGCCAGGACCGCCAGACACGCCACCGCGTCCTTCAAAACTTGATCGGGCCAGAATGCGCAGTCGGGTTTCGTCTTGGGCTGGGCGGCCGTCAGCCCGTGTTTGCGGAAGAGATAGACGTGGCCCACGATGAACAGGATGACCAGTCCCGGCAGCACGCCCGCGTGCAGCGCGAAGAAACGCGTGAGGGTGTGGTGCCCGTAGTCCGCGCCACCGATGACGATCTTCTGCAACTCCGGCCCGACGAAGGGCGTGATGGCCATGATGTTGGTCGCGACCTTGGTGGCCCAGAAACCTTTCTGATCCCACGGCAGCAGGTAGCCAGTGAGCGAGAGGCCGAGCACGAGAAGCAGCAGCACCATGCCAAAGAAGTAGTTAATTTCGCGCGGAGCCTTGTACGCGCCGTCGATGATCACCTGCATCAAGTGCAACACGAGCAGGATCGTCATGGCCTGGGCCGTGTAGTGATGGATGCCGCGCAGGAGCCAGCCGCCCCACATCTCGCTCTGGATGTAGTTCACGCTCTCCCAGGCCGTCTGCGAACTGGGCGAGTAGGCCATCCAGAGAAAAATCCCGGTGATGATCTGCACCATGAAGGTGAAGCTGAGCGTGCTGCCCCACACGTAACGCCAGCGCGAGCCGCCCGGCACGTTTTCGTAAAGCGTCTCGTGGAGCAGTTTCTTGCAGCCCGTGCGGCTGTCCACCCAATCGTAAAGCGCCTGGACTTTGTTCATGCGGGGATTTTTTCGGACACGCCGGCGCGGAAGTT
>JAYVWQ010000445.1:0-3443 GCA_043785945.1 Akkermansia sp. | reverse complement strand
CTTCGAGACGGAGAAGAAAGCGCAGACCAAGCGCGCCGAGAAGTCCGAGACCGAACTCGCCAGCACCAAAACAGTGCTGACCCAGACCTCGAACACCCTCGCCAAGACCGAAGAGGACTGGAACGGGACCAAACAGCAGCTCGCCTCCTCTCAGGAATCGTTGAGCAAGGTGAAGATTGATCTGACCAAAGCCATTGAAGAGCGGAAGGGCGCGCAAGCTGATTTGGCGAAGTGGGAAATTCTTGGCATCAAGCCCGAACAGGTCGTCGAGATGAAAGCCAGCTTGCAGAAGAGCAAGGACTCCATCGCCGCCCTCGAAGACGAAAAGAAAATTCTGAACAACCAGGTCGCCTCGCTCGATAACAAGCTCCAGCGTCTACTCGGCCAGGATTACGTCGTCCCGCTCCCCATCGGCACCAAGGGCAGCGTCCTGACCGTGGACCCCAAGTGGAATTTCGTGGTCCTCGATCTCGGCAAGGACAAGGGCATGCTCGAAGGCGGCATCCTCCTCGTCCACCGCAACAGCCAGTTGGTCGGCAAGGTGCAGATCAACGAAGTGCAGGGCACCCGCTGCATCGCCAACGTGATGCCCGGCTGGTCCCTCGGTGAAATCGAAGAAGGCGACCAAGTCATCTACTAAGATGAAAACTTTCCGGCTTCTCCTGCTTTGTTCCGCGCTCGCTCTGGTCTGCGTCGGCTGCGCCACCACTGAGTCGGAAAACGCTTCCGAACGTCCGTGGAACGGCCAAAGCGGCTGGCAGCACGGACTCCCCACCGGCATCAATCAGGGCCGCTGAGTTTGTGTCCGTCCTTCCGGGCGATTCGGTTCCTGATAACGGATTCCACATTTGCCCCGTCGCAGGATGGACTCGGCTTTCATGATTCGTTAAACCCTTAGCCGTGCAACCCGACCCGATCTCCCCGTGCCCATGAAGTGCTTCGTCACGGGCGCTTCTGGCTTCTTGGGGCCGCATCTCACTCGCGAATTAATCGCGCGCGGTCACACCGTTAAAGCCTTGCTGCGCCCCGACTCCGACTTGCGCCAGCTTGCGGGCATCGATTTCGAGCGCATGACCGGGGACGTGTCGGATCGGGCCGCGCTCGCTTCGGCGCTGCGCGGCTGCGACTGGTGCTTCCACGCGGCGGCCAGCTACCACCTTTGGCTGCGCGACTACACACCAATGTATGCGGCCAATGTCGATGGCACCCGCAACGTCATTGAGGCCGCCGCGCAGGCCGGTTGCGCCCGCATCATCTACACCAGCACGGTGGGCTGCATCGGGCTGCCCGATCAGTCGGACGGCGTGGCCCGGCCCGCCAACGAAATCACGCCCGTCTCCGAGGCGGAGATGACCAGCCACTACAAACTTTCCAAGTGGCGCGCGGAGGTGGTGGCGCGCGAACTGGCCGCGCAGGGCCGGCCCGTGGTCATCGTCAACCCCAGCGCGCCCGTTGGTCCCGGCGATGCGAAACCCACACCCACCGGACGAATCGTTCTTGATTTTCTCAACCGCCAGATGCCGGCCTATCTGGACACTGGCTTGAACTGGGTTCATGTGCGCGACGTGGCGGTGGGACACATTCTCGCGGCGGAGCGCGGGCGGCTCGGCGAGCGTTACATCCTCGGCCATGCCGAGGGCAACTGGACCATGCGGCAGACCCTCGATGTGCTGGCCGAAATCACCGGCCTACCCGCGCCCTGGCTTCGCCTGCCCCATTTCGTGGCGCTGGCGGCGGCGCATGTGAATGAACAGTTGGCTCGTTTCACTGGCACACCGCCCCGCGTGCCGCTGGCCGGAGTGCGCATGGCAAAATACAAAATGTTCTTCGACCCCGCGAAGGCCGTGCGCGAACTCGGCCTCCCCCAAACTTCCCCGAAGCAGGCGCTGACCGAGGCCGTCGAATGGTTTCACGCGCATGGTTATGTCCGCAAATAAAGTCAGTTCGATTTGGATCGCGGCCCTGGTCTGCTTCGTTCTGACGGCGACCACCCCCGCCCAGCCCGCCACGCGCTGGTGGAAGGGGAACCTCCACACCCACAGCCTGTGGAGCGATGGCGATGATTACCCGGAGATGATTACCGACTGGTACAAGGCGCGCGGCTACGATTTTCTCGCCATCTCGGATCACAACACGTTGCAGGAAGGTCCGGCCTGGCTGTATGCCACGAACGAAACGGCGGCGCGCGCGGCGTTGCCGAAATACTTGCGCCGCTTCGGCAGCAACTGGGTGGAGCAGGCCGAGTATGACGGCCAGGCTGTGGTGAAGTTGAAAACGCTGGCGGAATATCGCGGCCTCTTCGAGCAGCCCGGCCGTTTCCTCCTGCTGCAAAGCGAGGAGATCACCGCCCACTTCGAGCGCATCCCGGTTCATCTCATCGCTTCCAATCTGCGCGAGATGATCGAGCCGCGCGCCGGGCGCAGCGTTCTCGAGGTCATGCAGCGCAACGTCGATGCCGTGCTCGAACAGCGCGAGCGCACCGGCCAGTTGATGATTCCCCACCTCGCGCATCCGAATTTCGGCTGGGCCGTGACCGCTGAGGACATGATTCAACTGCGCGGAGAAAGATTCTTCGAGGTCTATAACGGGCACGCGCAGGTTCACAACGAAGGCGACACGAACCACGCCAGCACCGAGCGCATGTGGGACATCATCAACACCCATCGCATCGCCGAGCGCCGGGACGCGCCGCTCCTTGGCATGGCCGTGGACGACTCGCATCATTACCACCAGTTCTCGCCCACCAACTCCAATGCGGGGCGCGGCTGGGTCGTGGTGCGCGCCCCGGTGTTGAAGGCCGACGCACTCATGCGCGCCTTGGAGGCGGGGGATTTTTACGCGTCGAGTGGCGTGTCACTGGGCGACGTGATTTGGAAGGACAACAAGCTGACCGTGCGCATCGATCCCGAGCCGGGCACGACCTACACCACGCAATTCATCGGGACGCGCCGCCCCGTGGACTGGCGGGACAAACCGGTGCTCGGCACCAACGGCCAGCCGCTCCGGGTCACGCGACTTTACAGCGCGGGCCTGGGCGCGGTGCTGGCCGAGCAGCGCGGCACGAACGCAAGTTACACCTGCACGGGCCAGGAACTTTATGTGCGCGCGAAAATCATTTCCTCGAAAGCCAAAGCCAACGGCGTGGTGCCGGGCGAGCGCGAGGCGGCGTGGACGCAGCCTTATCAGCCCAAGAAATGAGAGCCGTTCTCCAGCGTGGAACGCTGCGTTGGGGAAAGGGTGTCTCGCGAAGAAGAGGAAGGGAGCGAAGTTGGAAGAGGTGATTGTGATGTTCGGAAAAGCTCACTGACTGAGGACCGATTTTTTATTCTCTCTTCGCTCCCTTCGCGAGACTCAGTCGGGTTCCCCTGGCCTCGTCGCCTCTACGGCGTAATGACTATTTTCCCGAGCACGGTTCGCGCACGCAGCGCGGCGAAGGCTTCGGC
>JAYVWQ010000444.1:0-4236 GCA_043785945.1 Akkermansia sp. | reverse complement strand
GATGTCGGCAGCCTTGGGGCAGACAGAGAAAGGAACAGTCGCGTGAAGGGCTACTTCCGCGAGCTCTCGGTAGCGGCCGCGCTGGGCGTGATGCTTTTGCTTCTCGCCGTGTTCGCACCGAACTTCTTCGAGCCCCAGCCTCTGCTCTCGCGGTTGACCGTCGCCGCGCCGAAGCTCGTGCTCGCATGCGGCGTGGCGCTCGTGATCATCGCCCGGCAGATCGACATCTCGATCGGCTCACTTTTCGCCGTGTGCGGAACGTGCGCGGGACTGGTCGCGGCGGCCAAGCTGCCATGGCCCGTGGCGATGCTCGCAGGGGTGAGCGTGGGTGTGCTGGGCGGCGCGGTCAACGGCGTGCTGGTGGCCGGCCTGCGCTTGCCGAGCATCGTCGTGACACTCGCCTCGATGGTGACGATGCGCGAGGCGCTGCGACTCAAGCAGCAGGGCGTTTTCATCAATCTGCCCGACGGCGCGCAGTGGTTCGGTCTGCCGATGACCGCGGGGCAATTCACCGTGTGCGGCATCGCGTTTGGCCTGCTGGTGCTGATGGCGTTTGCGATGAGGCATCTTTCGCTGGGCCGCTTCGTTTATGCCGTCGGCTCGGATGTGGAGGCGGCGCGGCTTGCCGGCATCCGTCCGCAGCTCACGACGTTTCTCGTGTTCGTCTTCATGGGCGCCTTGACCGGACTCGCCGCCGTGCTGAACATGGTCCAATCACCGCAAGTGGACCCGAACAGCGGCCGTGGCCTCGAACTCGAAGCCATCGCCGCCGCAGTCGTCGGCGGCGTGGCGGTGAGCGGCGGACGTGGTCGCCTCTGGGGCGTGCTCGCGGGCCTGTTGCTGCTGGTGTGCATCGGCCCGGCGCTCACCTACGTCGGGGTGAAGCCGCATTGGGAAAAGGCGATCCAAGGCGCGATCATTCTGCTGGCCGTCGTGGCCGATGGATTGCGTAGCCGGAAACAAAACCGCTAATCTGCGACACTCTATGAAAGCGGACCTCAGCATGTTCTCAAAAGCAAATCGCGACGGTTGGAGATCGTCACTGCTTCGCCACGAAACCATTCTCGTGCTGTTGCTCATCGCGGAAGTGATTTACTTCAACGCCTTCGGTCGGCGTTTTGGCACGGCGGACAATGTGAGAAACATCGTGCGGCACTCGGTCGAGATCGGACTGCTGGCGCTGGTGATGACGCCCATCATTCTCACGGGCGGCATCGACCTTTCCGTTGGTTCGATCCTCGGGCTGTGCGCGGTGCTCTTCGGCAAGCTGTGGCGCGACGCGGGCCTCGACCCGTGGCTCGCGGGCGTTTGCACGCTGGGCATCGGCGGACTGTGCGGCGGGTTTAATGCGCTGCTCATCACGCGGCTGGGATTGCCGCCCCTCATCGTCACGCTGGGAACGTTCTCGCTTTTTCGTGGCCTCGCCGAGGCGATCACCCAGGGCGTGGATGCGTTCACGAATTTCCCGGAGTCGTTTCTCTTCCTCGGCACCGGTCAGTGGGCCGGGCTGCCTGCGCAGGCGTGGATCCTCATCGCAGTGGCCATCAGTGTTTGGCTGCTGGTGCATCGGACCACCTTTGGACGTTCCTTCCGCGCGATCGGATTTGCACCAGAGGGAGCGCGCTACGCGGGCCTTCCCGTGCAGCCACGACTCGCGATGGCTTACGTGCTGGCGGGCTTGGTGGCCGCAGTGGCGGCGTTGACTTACACCGCCCGCTTCGGCACCGCGAAGGCCGACGCGGGCACGGGCTATGAACTCTTTGCTATCACCGCAGTGGTCCTCGGCGGTACGAGCATTTTCGGCGGAGTGGGCTCGGTGCATGGGACATTGCTCGGCGTGGCGGCGGTGGCGGTGTTGAGCAACGGGCTCACGCGCGTGCCGGGCATCATGAACATCGCCAGCGAACTTTCCGGCATGCTAACCGGCGCGCTGCTCTTGCTTGCGCTCGCCAGTGGTCTGCTGCCAAAACTCCTCGCGGTGTGGCGCGCCCGGCGGCATTCTTCATCGCAATCAACTCAACCAAACCAGACATGATAAAACTCACTTCACGGCTCGCCGTCATCGCGTTGGCGCTCCTCGCGGGCTGCGGTAAATCCGATTCCCCCGGCGGCTCGGCTGGCGGTAGCGGCGGCAAGCAGATCACCGTGGCGCTCATGCCCAAGTCGAAGGGCAACGCTTACTTCGTCTCGTGCAAGGAGGGCGCGGATGCCGCAGCGAAGGAACTCGGGGTGGAACTAATCTTCGACGGCCCGACGACGCCTGACCCGGCCAAGCAAAATGAAATCATCGAGAACTGGATCACCCTCGGCGTGGATGTCATCGCCGCCGCGTGCGAAAACAAGGAGGGTATCTCCACCGCGCTCCGCAAGGCGCAACAGAAGGGCATCAAGGTTATTACCTACGATTCCGACGCGGTGACCGATTCGCGCTCGTTTTTTGTGAACCAGGCCACGCCCGACGGCATTGGCTACGCCTTGATGGATGAGGCCGCGCGCCTGTGTGCGGAGGACGGCGAGTTCGCCATCATCACCGCGAGCCTCACGGCAGCGAACATGAACGAGTGGCAGAAGCACATTGAAGCGCGCCGCGCCTCGAAATATCCTAAGATGAAAAGGGTCGCGCTCCGCCCGTGCGATGACTTGAAGGACAAGGCTCAGGCCGAAGCCACGACGCTCCTCAGTGCGAATCCGAATTTGAAACTCATCATGGCCATCTGCTCGCCCGCCGTTCCCGGTGCCGCCGAGGCCGTGAAGCAGGCCGGCAAGACCGGCAAGGTCAGCGTCATCGGCCTCGGTCTGCCGAGCGAGAACAAGAAGTATGTGAAGGAAGGCGTCACGCAGAGCGTGATTTTGTGGAGAACGACCGACCTCGGCGCGCTCACCGTTCGCGCCGCGCACGCGCTCGCCACCGGCACGCTCAAGGCCGGCGACAAGACCTTCAAGGCCGGCGCGCTCGGTGAGTTTGAAATCCAGGGCGACAACATCTTGCTCGGCAAGCCGTTCGTCTTTAACAAGGACAACATCGATGGGTTCAATTTTTGATTTCACCGCAGAGGCTCTCCGTCGCGGCGGAATCCGGCATCTACAATTTTCAATCTAAGCGCTATTCCACGTATATGATTTCCAACAGACACATCGAGAATCCTGACGTCATCCTGATTGGCAGCGGCGTGATGTCCGCCAATCTTGCTGCACTGCTCAAGCGCCTCGATCCGCGCCTTACCCTCCAGGTCTATGAAGTCACCGACGGCCTGGCGCAGGAAAGCTCGGATGGCTGGAACAATGCGGGGACGGGACACGCCGGGATCTGCGAGCTGAGCTACACGCCGAAGCGCGAGGCTGACGGCTCGGTCAACGTGAACAAGGTGATCGAGATTTTCGAGCAGTTCGAACACTCCAAACAATTCTGGAGCTATGCCGTCGCGAGCGGCATGGCGGAGCGGCCAAAGGAGTTTATAAACCCCGTCCGGCACATCAGTTTCGTGCACGGCGAGGAGCAGGTTGATTTCCTGAAAGCGCGGCACGCCGGGATGGCGGCGCACCATTTCTTCCGTGAAATGGAATATGCCACGGACCGCGCCAAGATCGCGAGCTGGGCTCCGCTGTTGCTCGAAGGTCGCGGCGAGATGCCCATCGCGGCGACGAAGATGGACGCCGGGACCGATGTTAACTTCGGCGAGATCTCGCGCAAGCTGCTGCAGTGGCTCGGGAGGCAGGAAGGGTGCGGGATCGCATCATCACATCGAGTGACCGGCCTCAAGAGGCGAGGTGCAGGATGGGAAGTGCGCGCCAAAGATCTGACGACGGGCGAGATCCGCGTGAATCGTACCCAGTTCGTTTTCGTCGGCGCGGGTGGAGGCAGTCTGCCGCTGCTGCAAAAGTCAGGCATCCCTGAAGCCAAGGGGCTTGGCGGCTTCCCCATCGGCGGCCAATGGCTTGTCTGCGATAATCCGGAGATTGTCAGCAAGCATCAGGCGAAGGTTTATGGGCAAGCGCTCGACGCCGCGCCCACCATGGCCGTGCCGCATCTTGATACGCGAATTCTCGACGGAAAAAAGACACTTCTCTTCGGCCCATTCGCCGCATGGACGACCAAGTTCCTCCACAAGCAAGGCAGCGTGACAGATCTGCCTTTCTCGGTTCGCCCGGATAACTTCGCCACGCTCATCAAGATCGGAATCCACAACCTGGATCTCGTCCGCTACCTCGTGCAGCAAGGCACCCAGAGCATGGCGG
>JAYVWQ010000443.1:0-4350 GCA_043785945.1 Akkermansia sp. | reverse complement strand
GATCTTTTGGAAAAAAATCCCACCGGGATCAGAATCAAAACTCAACGAGGAGTTTTGAGTTTACCGTTGCGGCGGATCGAACGCTACGTGAGCGAGCTTCCATCGCAAACTGCGCCACCGCCTCTCCTCGCAGATGACGATTTGATCGCCGCCGTACTTTGTGCCGCAATGGATGAGAGATTGGAGCAACTGTACAAAGAGTTAGGCTTTTCAGACCGGAATTCGGCCCGCAATGCGGGGGTTTCGCTATACAATCCGGCCGCTGGCTTCGTGGGAAAACACGGTGCTTGGCTACCGGAGTACAAGAGCCTCGGCGCGAAATGCCGCACGGTGTACGAGATCAAAGCGGGATTGAGCAAAGAACAGCAGCGCCAGACGATCGAAGATTTGACGTTCCAGAAATCACGAGTTCAAGGCGATCGCACGACGCTGGAAGATGCCCTTGTTGGAACCGAGTTGTTCGAGGGCTTTTCCTTCGGGTTCCTTCACAACGGAATTCAGAATGTTGCGGAGAATGGTGAGTCTGCTTTCGCCGGAGGTCTGTTGACGCAGTTACGAAATGTGAAGCGGCTGCGTCCTGAAGCAGACTTCTGCATTTACCGCGGCGATGGGATTGATGCGCTCGCGTTTTTTGAAAAAGACGCTCTGCTTTTTTGCATCGAGTATACAATGAAAAACTCCTTTCTTTTGCCCGCAATGCCGAGAGACATTTCCTCCCGATCACTTATTGAGTGCGCGATTCAGTTTGAGAAAGGCCAACAGACGAATGGCGACCGTGCGTCTGAGTCTAAAGGTGTAGGTTTTATCCCAAGGGACCAGAAATTCTGCCCGGTTTTTAATGGAAACACCCTCTTTTACAGATCTGCCGGAGAACAACAAACGTGGAAGAGCGTGAACCTGCTGGAGCTAGAAAACGCTGCGACGTTGGTCCAATTGGAATACCGGAAGATCTTCACAAACACGTTTGCCCTCATGAACCAGCAGCCCCCGCTTTTGACGCAAAATCATCGATTGCTACGCAAAGATGAGTTCAATGCGTTGGAGGGAGCGGTTTCTTTGAAGTGGCAGGGGAATACAAACTTACCGGACGTTGTTTTATCGTGGCCGCTGTCGGGAGTCGCGAAGGACGTTGAGGGTGACAAGAACCTTTTTTACGTGGGGCAAAACTATTCGGGTCAACTCGTGCTGCCAGCAAGCGGGGGCTATGCGATGCTGTTTGGCAAGAGTGAGTTTTTGGTGCCGGAGCTTCTGGAAATCACGTCGAAGAAAGTAAGGTCAGAAGCCGGGGAACGCGCGTATTGGGACCGTTACATCCAGATCACCACCGGAAAGTCTGGTGCGGCAAACCGGCTTTCGCCCGAGCAGAGGATCGAGAACGCACGTCGATTGCTAGACTACTTGAATACAGGGCGATGATGCGTCAGCGGACGCCGCTGCGAGGGCGAGCATCCTCCTCTTGCGGCCACGCCCACCGGAGATGCTCGCTGCGCTCGCGCCCCGAATCGGAGTCGGGGCAGTTAGGGTTCGACGGAGTCTCACCCCACCAAGCGACTTCACACCTTCACCCATCCCTTACTCCGGCTGCTCCGCAAAATGGCCTCGCACAGTTTCACCTCGTGATGGCCGTCCTCCGCCGTGGCGAAGAGCAGGGGCGTCTTGCGGCCGCTGGCGATGTGCTCATAGACGGCGCGGTAGTGCATCTTGTGCGCGTCGGCGAAGCCTTCGGGGTGGCCGCCGGGATAATCGCTGAAGCCCGCGATGTCCACGTCGAAGCCGGGCGTGGCGCGCTGGAGAATCTGGTTCGGCTCGTCGCGGCGGCCGAGGATCATTTCGTTCGGTTGCTGAAGGTCCCAGCGCAGGCTGCCCTTGGTGCCGTAGATGCCGAGGGCGAGGCTGCATTTCCAGCCGGCGGCGACTTGCGAGATGGAAGCGTTGGCGTGGACGCCGTTGGTGAAGCCGTGCTTCGCCTTCCCGAACTTGAGTAGCACGCTGCCGAAATCCTCCGTGTCGCACTGGTAGGGCAGCCATCCGGTAGGGACGCGTTGCCGCGCGTCCTTCGAATCGGGGCCGAGCGGCAGCTCGGCCCTACCGGCATTAGGCGGCGCGGCGGCGAAAGTCTGCACTTCGCCCTTGGGCCGGTAGCGCGTCTTGTGAAAAGTCTCGAGGTGCGCGAACACGGACTGTGCGCGCGCGCCGAGGATGAACGATACGGCGTCAATCCAGTGCGTGCCGATGTCGCCGACGGCGCGGAGCTTGCCGCCTTCGCTGGCCAGCAGGCGCCAGTTGTAGTCGGTGTCCTTGAGCAGCCAGTCCTGGAAGAAGTGGCCCTGCACATGAATGATCTGGCCGAGTTCGCCGCGCGCCACCATCGCGCGCGCCTGGAGCACGGCGGGGAAGAAGCGGCACATGTAGTTCACGGCGAAGACGGGCGGCTGGTGGCTGCGGTCGCGCTGCGACCGCATGGCCTCGCAGCGCGAGGCCAGCCACCTGACGACCTTCGCCGTGTCGCGCGTATTCATGCCGAGCGGCTTTTCGCACACGACATGTTTGCCCGCCGTGAGTGCCGCGAGCGACTGCTCGACGTGCGCCTTGTTCGGCGAAGTGATGTGGACGACATCGACATTCGGTGAGCGCAGCATCGCGCGGTAATCGTAGTCGCCATAGACTTCGGGGATGCCCCATTTGTCCGCCGTGGCCTGGGCATTTTTGGTCGAGCCGCAAATCGCGGTAACCTGTACGCCGAGGCGCTTGAGAGCTTCAATGTGAACCGGGCCGATGAATCCGGTGCCGATGACCCCGGCGCGAAGAGTGTGAAGTGGCTTCATGCGCCGTTGGTTTCGGCGGAGTGAAAGATGGCGTCAAGTGCAACGTGCCCCCCCGGCGTCCCGCCGGGATTGTGTCACCGACGAACGGGTGTCCTCGTCGTGAGTCCGCTTTGGCCCGGCGGGACGCCGGGGGCACGCTTTGTGTGGACAACGCGGGGGCGTCTTTCAATCCTTGCCCGTGTCGAGGTGGGAGCAATTACGTCAACGCATCAGCGCGCTGGGCCGACAGCCGGCGCTGGATGCTTTGTTGGCTCATGCTGATCCGGTGGGGCCGCTGCCCGAGCGCGTGGCGTGGGCGGAGGATTTGATCGCCTGGGTGCGCCGCCGCACCCCGGACAAAAGTCTCCGCCTGCTGCTTCAGATTCTCGAAAATCAGCCCGAAGCGCGACTGCGGGTGGCGCGCACGTTCCGTTCGCTGGTGCGCGACACGCAGGCGCTCGATCTGTTTGCCGACACCGGCCTGCCCCGGCGGGTGGCGTTCAGCCACGAAGCTCTGGCCCGGCTCACGGCCCGATTGCTGCCCGAACCGCCCACGACCCGGGACCTCGGCGACATCTTCGACCGGCTGTTCTCCCACCCCGGCGATGGTGACTGGCTGGAACACATCGACGCCGATTTGGCCGCGCAGATTGTTCAGTTGTTTCTTCACGACGAATCAGCCGACGAGCGCGGCTGGAATTCGCTGCACACCGATCTGGAAGACGCGATGGTGCAGCTCGCCGCCCGCATCTGCGTCACGGGCACCCATCGCGAAATGCGGTCACGACTGGCCAAGTCGTCCTTTCGCGATCTCCCTTTTCAAAAGCTGGGTCCGGCGGTGGATGAATTGCTGGCGCATTCCCGGAACGGCACGCCCGCGCAGGAATTGGCGGCGGAGTTGAATCACGTCCGGGCCACCACGGAGGCCTGCGACCAAGCGGTAGATGAAATCACCGGCCGCCTCGCGCAAACCGGGGTCAACACCAGTCTGGTTTATGATCTGGAGCGGATGCGCGCGCAGGTCCGTCGTTTGGAACTGCTCCTGGAAGCGTGGTCCGCGCCCCGTCTCGACGATCAGCGTTTGCTGACCATCGTGGCCGATCTGGTGCGGCAGAATCACGAGCATCGCAGCATCGCCGCGCTGCTGCGCCAGAATTTGCACCTGCTCACGCGGCGCATCGTCGAGTGCAATGCCGAGACGGGTGAGCACTACCTGGCGCGGAGCCGCGGCGAATACTTCACCATGCTGCGCAGCGCCCTCGGCGGCGGCGCACTCACCGGCTTCACGACCATCGTGAAGTTGCTCCTCGCCAAGCTGGCCTTCGCAGGATTTTTCAAAGGCGTGGCGTTCAGCCTGAATTACGCCGGGAGCTTCGTCGCCATTCAACTGAGTGGCTTCACCCTCGCGACCAAACAGCCGGCGGCCACGGCGGCAGCTCTCGCCCGACGCATGGGCGAGTTGCGGGATGACAAACACATGGAGGCGCTGGTCGATGAAATCGTCTGCCTCGTGCGCTCCCAGACCGCCGCCATCGCGGGCAATCTG
>JAYVWQ010000442.1:0-2983 GCA_043785945.1 Akkermansia sp. | reverse complement strand
TGGCCGGCGCGGCGGCCAGGCCTTGCAATTCTTGTTCAGGCGCGGGCGCGCTGGCTTTTTTGGCCACCTTCGTTTTGGCGGCTTTCGGTTTGGCAACTCTAGGCATAAAATAATTTTGTTGTCGGTGCGGGAGGCGGCAGACGGGTTGAGTCTGGCCGCTGGGGGCACCGGTTGGACCGACGGTGATCCCATGCTGGTTTGAGCCGCCTGTTCAGGGAAAAGCCTGTCCGGCTCAATACGGCAAGGGAAAAAACTTGGTCAGTTCGGAAGTGACGTTGGCGAACGGGTGCGGTGCTGTCAAGCGGTGCGCCGAAAAAAATGGCGCGTGAATCGCGATCGTTTTCCTGTTCCTCAATTGAGGCGCTGCTGCTGCGAAACATCGGACGGGAAGAGCTTGTGCGCGTTCCTCCTACAGCCGCCGTCGAAGGTCCATGCTTCTCTGGGCTGTATTGTTTCAGCGCGCGCGGACGGTGCTTCCAGAAAAGTACGGAAGGCTTGGCCGGTAAAAAACCCGCTTTATTTTTTTTCGATGCTGGTTATCGTCCGCCCGCTATGAATCGAATCGTCTCCTTGATTTTCGCCCTGGCCGCAGTGATCGCCCCGCCATCCCTGCGTGCGCAGGTCGCTTTGCCCACGGCTGCTCCCGCTGCTCCGATCGTGGTGCCCGTCACGCCCGCCCCCGATCCGAACGCTCTCAAGTGGGATGCCGAGACGAAGGAATACAACGCCAAGCCCGGTGAGGCCAACGCGCCCTTCACTTTCTCGGTCACGAATGTTTCCAAAACCGTCGTCGCCATCACCAGCCTGCGCACCTCCTGCGGTTGCACGGTGGCCCAGTTGCCGACCACGCCTTACAACTTGGAGCCGGGTTCCAACGTGCTGATCAACGTCTCGATGAACCTGGCTGGTAAGTCCGGTTCCGTAACCAAGACCGTGAACGTGGACAGTTCCGTGGGTTCCAAGGTGCTGCTCGTGCGCGTGAACGTGCCCGCCCCCGAGGCGGTCCCGGCTGCGGGCGAAGCGCACCGCGGGGACCGCGCCAAGAACATGATGACTGCGGTGGCGGACCGTCAGGCCGTCTTCAAAGGCGACTGCGCCAAATGCCATGTGGACAAGAGCGTGGGCAAACTCGGCGTGGAGCTTTACAACGAATCCTGCGGCATCTGCCACGACTCACCGAATCGCGCCGCGATGGTGCCGGATTTGAAAGTGCCCCGCAGTATCCGTGATCTCGCCTTCTGGCAGAAGTGGATCGTCGAGGGCAAGGCGGGCACCATGATGCCGGCTTTCGGCGCGGCGCTGGGCGGGCCGCTGACCCCGGAGCAGATTGATTCCCTCGCGGTTTATCTCTATCAAAACTATCCCAAGGTTCCGACCGTCCCGAATCCAATCATTGTGCCGCTCAATCCGGCCCCGGCTCCCATCCCGATTCCAGTCCCCGCGAAGTAGTCGTCGGTCGCCCGTGCCATGAGCGGCCTCTTCATCACCTTTGAAGGCACGGAAGGAGGCGGCAAATCCACGCAGATTCTCCGTCTCGCCGAACAACTTCGGCAGGCGGGCCGCGTCGTGCGACTGCTCCGTGAACCCGGCGGCACCCCCCTCGGCGAGGAAATCCGCCACACCCTCAAGCACAGCCCCGCCGGCCACGCCATGACGGCGGAGGCGGAGTTGCTCCTCATGAACGCCAGTCGCGCCCAGCTTGTGCGCGAAGTCATCCGCCCCGCGCTCGCGGCGCGAGAGGTGGTGCTTTGCGACCGCTTTTACGATTCCACCGTGGCTTACCAGGGCCACGGACGCGGCCTCGATTTGGCGCAGGTGCATGGCATGATCGAACTGGCCGTGGGCCGAACCGTCCCTGATCTCACCTTGCTCTTGCGCGTGTCTGTGGCCGTGAGCGAAGCCCGACGCGCGGCGCGCGGCGCTACGATTCTGGACCGTTTCGAGGAAGCAGACCGGGAATTCTTTCGCCGCGTCGAGCGGGGTTTTGACGCCATTGCCGCGAGTGAACCCAACCGAGTCAAGGTGATCGACGCCACGCGTTCCATTGAGGAAGTCAGTGCCGCTGTCTGGCACGAGGTGGAGCCGCTCCTCGCCCGGCAGTGCTGAGTTCGGGCGGGATTCCTTTTGACTCGAAACGTCGCTTCGCTATCTTCCGCCCTCGTTTGTTATGGCGAAACTCACTGTCAACGACCTGCAAAACCTGACCGGCCAACGCGTATTTCTGCGCGTGGACTACAACGTGCCCATGGAAGAAAAGGATGGCCAGATGGTCATCAACGACGCCACGCGCATTAAGGAAACGCTGCCCACGCTGCGCTTGCTGACCGGCAAGGGCGCGAAGCTCGTCATCGCCGCCCACCTCGGACGCCCCAAGGGCCAGCGCGAGCCGTCCATGTCGCTCCGTCCGGTGGCCAAAAAACTTTCTGAAATGCTCGGCCAGCCCGTTGAGTTCGTCGATGACTGCATCGGTGACAAGGTGCTGGCGGCGGCCAATCAACTCGCTCCCGGCGGCATCCTGCTGCTGGAGAACGTGCGCTACTACAACGAAGAAGAAGCCAACGACCCTGCCTTCGCGGAGAAGCTTGCGGCTGTGGCGGACGTGTATGTGAATGATGCGTTTGGCGCGGCGCACCGTGCGCACGCCAGCACGGCCGGCGTGGCCCAAGTCGTGGCCCAGCGCGGCGGACAGTGTGCGGCGGGTTTGCTGATGGAGCGTGAATTGAAGTTCCTCGGCGACGAACTGGAATCCCCGGCGCGGCCCTTCGTCGTCATCCTCGGCGGCGCCAAAGTATCCGACAAAATCAAAGTCATCGACCGTTTGCTGGAGAAGGCGGACACCATTCTGATCGGCGGCGCAATGGCCTACACCTTTAAGCTGGCCAGCGGCGGCAAAATTGGAAAATCACTGGTGGAGAAGGATCACACCGGCACCGCCCTTTCCGCTGTCGCGAAAGCCAAGGCGCGTGGGGTGCAGTTTCTTCTC
>JAYVWQ010000441.1:0-22593 GCA_043785945.1 Akkermansia sp. | reverse complement strand
CGATCACCGGGCCGCGGCGCGTAAAGCCTTTCCACAAATAGATGCCCGCGACGTTTTGCTGTGCGTGGGGCGCATTGATCCGGTGAAGAACCAAGGCTGGCTGATCACGCAAGCGCCGGAGATTTTTAGAGCGCATCCCAACGCACTGCTTGTACTCGTCGGAGCCTGCACCAACGAAACCTATGGCCAGGAGCTCGCGCGCCAGATCCGGGAACTCGGAATCGGCGACCGCGTTCTGCTCACGGGCGGATTGCCCCAAGGCGATCCGCGTTTGATCGGTTTGCTGCAAGAATCGCGCGCGGTTTTGCTGCCATCCATCTCCGAAACGTTTGGCCTGGTTCTGCTCGAAGCCTGGGCCGCCGGCACCACCGTTATTTCCAGCCGGACATCCGGCGCATCGGCTTTGATCCGCGACGGCGACAACGGCTGGCTGTTTGATTTGTCGGAGCCGCGTGCTTTTCATCAAGCGGTCAGCCAGAGTTTGCTGAATCCCGGCTTGCGCGCGCGCCAGGCGGAATCAGGCCGTGAACTCGTCGAGCGGGAATACGACGTCACGACTGTCGCGGGCCGGGTCAAACAACTTTACAGCGAACTCATCGAGGCGAAACATGCACTACGTCATTCTGCGTGACGACGACACGAACGCCCTGACGCCGGTGGAGTGCCTGGAGCAACTCTATCGTCCGTTTCTTGACCGCGGTCTGCCGGTGAACCTCGCGGTGATTCCAAACGTGCGGACCGACACCATGAGCACTGATGGCACGTTGGAAAAATATCTGTTCGCGAAAGGCGCCGACACTCCGAAGGAGCTTCCCATCGCGAGCAATGCCAGGCTCGTCCGCTATCTGCACGAGAATCCGGGATTCCATGTGTTGCAGCACGGCTACGATCATTCGCTGTTCGAGTTCGGTTCCGATGAACGCACCGAGATCGCAAATCGCCTGGAGCGGGGCACGGCGGCGCTGGCCGAGGCGGGATTTCCCCAGCCGCAAACATTTGTCGCCCCGTACGACCGTTTCTCCCGCGCCAGTCTGAGCGAAGTCGCCCGGCGATTTCCTGTCATCTCCGCCGGGTGGTTTGAAGCGCGGCGGCTGCCCTTCGCCTGGTGGCCGCAATACGCGTTGAAGAAAATCCGCAGGCGCTCGCACTGGAAGATTGACCGGACCACATTGCTGACCCATCCGGGCTGCCTGCTTTCGTATCAACGTCCTTACCCAACCATGCTGGAATCCGTAAAGAGCCAGGTCGAAAGCCAGCGTCTTACGGTGCTCGTCACTCATTGGTGGGAATATTTCAGAGACGGCCAACCGGACACGGCCATGCTGAACATTCTGCACGCGACCGCCGAATGGCTGGCGAGCAATCCCAAGGTGCGGGTGATTTCGTTCGACGATCGGGCAGAGCTGGAACATTCGTTGACCCAGCCCGCCTCAGCGCTGCGCTCGGCGGTGTTTGACGGCGCTGGTTCAAGTCGCGACCGGCTTCAACGGCCAGCCATCCGCTGATCAGTCTTCTTGCGAGTTAGGTTGCGGCGTGATCGGCGCGCGGGAAGGGGTGGCCGCACGCAGGGCGGTTTTCACCGTGTCCAGCAACGCCGCCACGGGCAGGGGTTTCAACAACGTGGCCGCCAGTTGTAGCGAAGGGTTTCGGGCCAGTCCGCGCGCGGGCAATTTGCTTGCGACCATGACGACCGATACGTCCAAGCGGGCCGCCCGCACTTTCTTGATCAGTTGAACGCCACTGATTTTGGGCAGGTCGTGCGCGGTGATCAGCAAATGGTAGGCGTTGGTTTGAAGTTCCTCCCAGCCAGCGGCGCCATCTTCGGCGGCGTTCACGTCGTAGCCATCTCGGATGAGGACGTGAGCACAGAGATGGCAAACGTACGGGTCGCGGTCCACCACGAGAATGCGCTGGGGGAGGTTCTGTTGAAATGAAAGGAGTGAACCGTCGGGTTCGACCGCTGGGAAGAATTTGGTTTCCTTCATGCACGACAGCTAAAAACCAAAACTGAACTGCGGCTATGGGGTGTCCACCCCATTTGGTGGAAAGCAAATCCCAAGAGCGGGGCAACACTTCAAGCAGGCTACGCAGGTCAGGTCATGGCCGGCGCGCGCACGGCGAAAGGAAGGTTGCAGCGGAAGCCTTCGCTCGGCGATTGCATGGCGCGCAAGCCCACGGACCGGCAGTGTTCCGTGAAGGCCGCGAAATCATACGGCGGATGAAGCTCGGCGATCAGATAGCGCGGCGAGTGCTTCCAGGTGGCAATGGTCGGCATCACGATTTGTTCGCCGCCTTCGATGTCCATCTTCAACAAATCCACGCGCGGAAACCCGGCTTCGCTGAGCACGTCGGAGACGGTCATTGTCTTCACCACGATTTCGGAAACTGAGTCGTCGCCCTTGAGAATTGAGTGACCGTATTCGCGGTCGCTGCGGAAGAAACTGGTTTCGCCGCGCTGGTCCGACACGGCGACATTGAGCAGCACACAGCGGTCTTGAAAGGCGGCGGTATTGCGTTGCAGCAATTTGAAATTGTCCGAGTCTGGCTCGACCAGCACCATGCGCGCTTTGGGATAGCGCTGCGCCCAGAACATGGCGGTCACGCCGATGTTGCTGCCCAGGTCCACGATGTATTCGATGCTTTCGGGCGCGATGGGTTCGACGCGATACTCACCGTCCAGAAACACCTGCTCCAGCACGAGCAAGTCGGTGGTGCCCGGGCGATAGCAGAAGGGCATGTCCGAGGCGAAGTGAAGCTTCACGTTGACGGGCGCGGTGCCGAGCACACGATTGGCTAGGCTGGACCAGCCGTGATGCACGCGCTTCAAGTTGGCCTGAAGCATGTTCCCCGCAAGCCGAAGGCGAGACGGGCCGTCGGCCCCGAGCGCGCGAATCTCGCGGAGGTTTTGCAAAAGTCGGGTGGGTTTTTGAATCAGCAGGCTCATGGTTTTATCCTTAAATTTTAGGAACGCTAAGTTGGGCCGAGAAGGCGAGGATCGGTTCCGGCATTCCCTCGGTTACCGTGATGCGGCGCACAGGCCGACTTTCAGGCGGCCGCGGCGTTCCATTTCGCTCTTGGGCAAGCAACGCGTCTCGCACCATGAGTTGATAGATGTGCGGAATCGCGGTGACGTCCTCCGGGATTTCCGGCTGATTGGTCAGCAGCGCGGCGAAGCTGTGCTTTTCGTCCGGGTGATAACCGTGCATGGCGCGAATGGGCCGTTCGCCCATGTGGCTGGGCACGATCAGCACGCCTTCGCGCAGCAGGAAAATCATCTCGCCGAAATAACGATCCGGAAACAGGCAATGCAATCGCGCCAGTTCCGCATCGGGCACAATGCGGCCCTCGGGAATGGTTTGCAGCGTCTCAGTGATGGTGCGGCGCGCACGGTCGTTGAAGAACCAGAACCGCGCCATGGTTGAATCGTAAACGACGGCGTAGTCCTTCCCGAATTCCAGCGGCAGTGGCTCGATGCGGGCCTTCAGATCGAGCAGCGTGTCGCAATTGGCCATGCCGTGGTCGCTGAAGACATAGAGCCGCACCTCGTCATACTGGTCCTGTGCGGCCGCCAGCAGCTGTTTGATTCGCGTTTCGTAATCGCGCAGCTTCGGCGAAATTTCCGATGATTGATTGCCCGCGCGATGCAAGAGGCCGTCGAGTTCCGCCGCATAGACAAATCCAAAATCAATGCGGCCGGTTTGCACGTCGGCCAGCATCGCGTCGAAGTTTTCGGTTTCGCTCTGATTCGGATCACTGACGTGGTGGGCGATGCCCGACGCTTCCAGAAAGTCGGAGATGTTCGCGCCGCGATTCATCCCGCCCGGGCACAGCGGACTTTTCTTTTCCGTGAAATCGAACAGGGAAATGTGTTGGAACGGAATGTTGTAGAGATCGAAGTAGCCGCGAAACTTGAGTTTGAATTTCACCAGCTTCGACAGCCAGCGTCGGATCATCCGCCGGCTGGTGATCGCCTTCGGCAGCCATTGCAACGGTTTCAGGAATTTGAACGGGGAGTTCTGCGGGTCATACACGAAGTAGCACCAGTTGCGATGCTCGTCCGGCCAGCGTCCGGAAAGAATGGAGGGCACGCACGCCGAGCTGTAGCCGAAGACAGATTCCAGCCGCCGCCGGTTCGGCGCTACACCGTCGCAGAAGGGATCGTCCTTGATGATCTCCCAGCCGCAGGCGTCGATAAAAATGAACAGAGGCAGTATCGCTTTCATATCAGGCGGTGGGTGGGCGTTCTCCCTCCGAAGTGTCGCCCGACGGCGCTATTTCAAACAGGTGATGCAGCCGCGCCAGTTCGATCATCTGCTGCACCGTTGGCGTCGGATTGTTCAGGCGCATCGCCAAACCATTCCGATTCCGGTGTTCGGTCGCCGTTTCGTAGAGCGACACCAGCGCGCCCAGTCCCGCTCCATCCACCGTTTGAGTTTGGGACAAATCGATTTCGATCGCCCGGAGGTCCTGCGACAGGCCCTTGGCGACAGTGGCGTGAAAGAGGCGCGCGTTGCCCGAGTTCAACTCGCGCAGGCCGGTCACACTCAGGGTTCCATTTTGTTGGCTGATGTTCATAATCAATTAGGCGGATTGGATTCACCCAGCGCCTACGTCAGCAGTTGGGTGACATACTGGCGGAACTTCACCATCGCCGAGAGCGACACCCGCCGGGGCGCGGACGTGCTCGCCGGGATGGGGAGGGCACGCTTGGCTTCCAGCGAGCAAAGCAGAAACTCATCCGTGACTTGCAGGCAGGAGCCGCGTTCCCAATTGATCAGCGTGCCGCCCCACGCGATGGAATTGCGAACTTCGGTGAACTCGCCCACGTAAGTTTTTGGACCGATGACGCTGTGCGAAACTTCCGCGCCCCGGGCTATGAACACTTCATTCTCCACGACGGTGTTTGGTCCAATGACCGCGCCCGCTTCGATCCAGGCGCGTTCTCCGATCCAGCACGGGCCGGTCAGTTTCGCGCCGGAGTCAATGTGAGCGTGCCATCCGGCCCAGACTCCCGACTGCAATTCGCGCACGCCGATGCGATCCGGCGTCAAGGCACTCGGCATCAACGCACGCACCGCAGCGAACCAATCCGCGTAGCTCGTGGTGAGCGGCCACTGCGGAAGTCCCGGCAAGTGATCCAACAGGAAGACGTCATGCGGCGCGGGAAGCCATGCTGCATGGTCCTTCGCCTGATGCTTCGCCCGTGCTTCCTCAATGGTCATTTCGTATTTCGCGGATTGCACGATCGCGCGCAAACCCCAGCGCGCACCGTTGCCAATCCTGTCGCGCACCTGTTCCGCACGATTCGCGGCCAGCACCAGCACTTCCTTCGCACCCAGAGTCGCCAAGTGTTCGAGCCAGTATTCCAACAGGCTTTTGCCAAGAATTGGCATGTTCGAGAGCGGCGCGGATTCCGCCAAAGCGGCGACACCGAAACGTTCTTCGGGACAGATCAAGAGTGCTTTCATTTCAGCAAGCTCCATTTCCGGACACCACCGCCCGCACAGTTTGGGCCAGGATTTTAATGTCCACCCAGAAGCCGGCCGTCTCGATGTATTCCACGTCGAGTTTTACCTGGCCGGAGAAATCAATGTTGCTGCGCCCGCCCACCTGCCAGAAACACGTGAGGCCAGGCTTCACGGCGAGGCGGCGCCGATCGGCGGGCGTGTAGAGCAGCACTTCGCGCGGCGTCGGCGGGCGCGGGCCGACGAGGGACATGTCGCCCTTGAGCACGTCGAAGAATTGCGGCAGTTCATCCAGCGAGAACCGGCGCAGCCATTTGCCCACGCGCGTGATGCGGGGATCATTCTTCATCTTGAACGTGACCCCGTCGGCATGTTGGTTCCGGGCGAGCAGTTTTTCAAATTCCGCCTCGGCATTCAGCCGCATGGAGCGGAACTTGTGCATCTGGAATTCTTCGCCAAAACGCCCGACGCGGGTCTGGCCGAACAGCACCGGGCCGCGGCCTTCGAGCCGCACGAGGATCGCCAGCACCAGATATAGCGGGCTGAATACGAGGAGAAACGCGAGGCTGCCGACGATGTCAAAGGCGCGTTTCATCACGCCGCCAATCCCGGCCCGCCAGCGTAGAACCCAACACTGCCAGCGAACGCACCAGTTCAGCCAACGACGTTCCAGAGCTGTGCGCGCGACGGCGACATGGCCGAACTGTTCCGAGTAGGGATGTAGAATGGGAATGTTCATAATGATTGAAGGGTCGCCACCCGCGGCAGTGTGGTTAGTGAAATGGCGATGTCCGATGAGGCTGGGCGTAGCTCGGTCCGGAGAGCGCGAATCGTGGCCAACAACTCCTCTAGACAGGCGCGGTTGATAGGCCGGTCGAGCACGAGATCCGCCCAGGGCTTCTGCACCTCGACGAATCGTTCGTGCATCGGGGCCACGACGGTCCAGAACTGTTCACGAATCGAATCCGCAGAACGGCTCCGTTCGTTCAGGTCGCGCGCCAGTCGCCGTTCCCAGCGCAGCGATTCAGAGCAATCCAGAAAGACCCGCAGATCGAATAGTTCTCTCAACTGCGGAGGCCACAGGAGCCACAAACCTTCCACAATGATGAAGGGCCGCGGGCTGATCTGTCTCCGCTCGGTCAACCGGGTGTGGGAGGCAAAACTGTAGCGCGGCGCAGAGGCCGTCCGGCCGTCCTGCAGATCGCGTAGCACGCTTTCAAAGCCCTGCCAGTCTATCGCCTCGGGATGATCGAAATTTATCCGGGAGCGCTCGGCTGGTTTCAGGTTTGACCTATCGCTGTAGAAATCGTCGAGCGAAAGCGATGCCGCGTCGTCACCAAGTTCCTGGCACAGGCGATCCGAAAGCCAGCTCTTGCCCGCGCCGCTCCCGCCGACCAGCGCGATCAGTTTGGGTGGTGTTTCGCTCTTCATGATATGGCCGCAAGCGCCGGTTTTTCGGCCGCTTGCTCAAACAGGTTTTCCAATCCGTTGATGTATCCCGCAAATGCGTATTGTTCGGCGACCAACTGGCGTCCGCGTGCGCCCATTTGGCGGGCCAGCGCCTTGTCGCCGAGCAGTTCCTCCAACCGCCCGGCAAACGCCGCGCGATCCATCCACGGCACGAGAAATCCGTTGTGACCGTTGGTGAGCCATTCGCGAATGCCGCCCGCGTCGAACGCCACGACCGGCAATCCAAACCGCATGGCCTCCAGTCCCACCGCGCCGAATGGTTCCGGCCAGACCGAACTGACCGCGACAACGCTGGCTTCGCGGTAGAAAATTGCGATCTCGTCCGCCGACACGAAGCCTTTGAAGAACACGCGGTCCGCGAGCCCAAGCTGGTGGCTCAGCTTTTCGCAGGACTCGCGATGATTACCGTCGCCGAAAATGAAGCACTGGAACGGGGTCCGGACCCGGGCCAGCGATTCCAGCAGCACGTCCACGCCCTTGCCGCGAGTAATCTGGCCGGCGTAGATGATGTAATTTCGATCGCTGAACGAACTTCCCCACGAGGCGTCGCCGCTCGGCGGCACGGGTGGGTGGATTTCGATTTGCTTCGAGTCGAAGCGATTGCGCAGGAGTTCGTCCTTCATGAACTGCGTGGCGACAATCAGGCGATGGAATTTTCGGTTCAACTCGAGTTCGCGGAGCTTCGCAGTGTAGCTGACCCACTTCAGCGGAAAGGCGCCGTCTCGATCCCGCGCGACGAATGCGCCGCAGGGAACAATGCAATGCGCCGACAGTGCTCGCTCGCAAATGTGGCGGGTGAAGTAGTTGTACTTGTAGCTCCTCATGCAATAAAGGTCGTGGTCGTGGACCATGCGGATGATCGGCGTGTCCGAGTCGAGCAATTGTTCCAGCACTCCGAGGTCGGACATCTTGTGGACGTAAATCACGTCAGGTTGAAAACGGTCTAGCGCGGCCAACCCGATGGCTGACGGGCTTTCGTTGTCGATTGGGAAACATTCTTGAAAAGTATTCAGCCAAGCGGCGTCGCTTTTACCGGTCCGGGGGCCGTGAAGTATGCCGACGGTGTGGCCGCGCTCTTTAAGCGCGGTCGCCGTGACGAGGACGTTCGCCTCCGCCCCGCCGAACGCGCCAAACTTTTCGTGAACAAACAAGATTCTCATGACTCGGTTTCGCTCCCAACACAACAACCGCGTGCAATCTACGAACGGGGGCCGGATCTTGCAGGTGGGTATAGACCCCCAGGGCTAGGGGAGAAGACCCCAGTGATTCACCGCTGTCTGTGCGGGCCAATCGTCGGACCGACTTGGAATGGGCGGAGAGTCGTTGAAATTCTAGCGCGCCACGGGTGCTGCCACCGGCAGGTTCGCGACGCCGAAAACGCGGCGGCCATCGGGCCATTGCGCCTCAGCCTCAATCCAAGAAACCGCGTTGGTCAGAACCAGACGGGCACCGAAAAGCGGGTCGCGGTCCTGCGCTTCCCACACGATTCGCGCCTGGCTCAAGTCGAGCGATGCTTTCAACGTCGCGATTTGAGACGGCCCGGACGTTGTGATTTCAATCGTCGCCGGTGCGGATCTCCACGGCTGATTTTTGAGCGGCGTCTGCGCCATCAGCCACGCGGTGGCGGCCAGCGCGCGGGCCTGGTTCACGGCCACGAATTCGGCTTGCAAGTTGAAGCTGTCGCCCCAGCGCTCGTAGAGCGGATAAGGATTCTCCTTCACGCCGTCCCACGGAAAACTCAACGCGCCGAGTTCCTGTTTGTAAAACTCCAGCCACCCAAATCCGCTTTGGAGGTTGCCGATGGGGATGCCGCTCGGCGGAAGAATGCGGCGGTCGTTCTGGGCATATTGATGAACGATCTCGCGCTGGCGTTTCCATCCGAGGCCGGTGAGGTAACAGACATTGACGGGATTGCCGCCGCCTTCGTAATTCAGATTGGCCAGAACCGCCTCGGTGTATTTGGGACGCGGATCGTTCATCACCGGATGATCCAGCGCGCAGGCGGCGGCGAGGTCAAACGCCTGGTCCAAGGAAAAATACCAGCCCCCGCCGCGAAAGCGTTTCGTTTCGGTTGGGAAACTTGTTCCGTAGGCGCTCTGTTGCGACCAGCGCAGTTGATCATCCGCCGCCGCCACCAGCTCGGCCTCGCACGCACGCAGAAAAGAACGATCCATCTGCGCCGCCTTCGCCTTCCCGCTTTTGATGGCCAGCGCGTAACTGCGGATGGCGCGGCCGTAGCCTTCATACAACCGCCACCAACCCCAGCGGCGGATGCCGTCATCGCCCGGCTGGAACGAGCCAAGCATTTTTTTGTGAAACGATTCCTCGCCGGTCGCCAGAAACAATTCGCACGCGGCCCAGGCCAGTTCGTCGTCGTGCATGAAGTCATCGCCGTAGTGCGTGATTTTCTGATAAGCGCCGACGTTGCCGAACTTCGCGATGGCGCGGTCCAGAAACGCCCAGCCCTTTTTCGCCTTCTCCAGATAGAGCGCCGCCGCTTCGGGAAATTGTTTTTTGAAAAGCGGAGACGACGACGCTTGCGCGAGCGCCGCCACAGCGGCAGCAGTGGCGGCGGTGTTTTTCGGCCAGACGATTTGCGGATCGCCCCCGTCGGGCAGGACGTTGCCTTCGTAGCGGCGGTTTTTTGGATAGACGAGGAAATAGAATCCGCCGTCGTCATCCTGCATCTTCGCGAGAAAATCGGCTTCCCATTTCGCCTCCTGCAACACGTCGCTTTTACCGTCGCCGCTTTCGGGCAGGCCGAGATTGTCCAGGTCGCCGACGCCCGGCAGCGCGTCCACAGCGAAGACGAGGGCGTGAACGAACGCGGCGCTGTTGATCGTGTATTTGCTGTAATCGCCCGCATCGTGATGGCCGCCGGAGACATCCAACGCGCCGTGTTTCACAAACGGGTAAAGACTGGAATCGAAATCCTTGAGCTGCGGCGCAGTGTGGCGCGAGTTGTTCGTGTAATTCGCGGACTCCCCAGCGATGAAGCTGATGGTGTTGGTGAACCGCATCGTGGGCACCTCGGCCGGGGCGACGTGGCAGGCGTCGTGGGTGAAGCGGGTGAACGGCAGCGTGTTGCTCGTGCCGCAGCGTTGGTGATAGAGGCCGAGGGCGTAGGTCCGGGCGAACGCCGCCGCCACCCCGTCATCAATGAAGAACGGAAACGACGCGCCAAGTCCGGGGACCGTGAGGCGATATTCGCCGGGTGTTTTGAAAGCACTGAAGTCCGCCTCGAAAACTTTTTGATACGGCGCATAGTCGAAACCAACGTCGCGCCGCGGCGTCAGTTTCCCCTGATGAACGGTCGCGCCCGTTCGCGCGTCCACGAGTTGAAAACCAGTTCCCATCGGCACATCCAACTCGCCCAGGCTGCCGAGAAAAAATCCGACCATCGCCTTCTTGGGAAAGGCCGGCAGATAACCCGCCTCGTTCACATGAATCGCCGGGCTGTAACGAAGTGGTTCCATCGTGGCGGTGAAACGCAAGTGGACGGGCCACAGTTTCGCGGAAGGATTTTTTACTTCCACCGTTTGTCTCTCCGGGATCGCGCCGTTCAGTTGCAGGTAAAGACCGTTGTCGATGCGCAAATCCCGCCGGGCCAGCGGCGCATAGAGCACGCGCCGTTTGAAGCCGACCTGTTGCACGCCGATGCGCGCTTCGCCGGCCAGCACGACGAATTCCGATCCGGCCGGAAGCTGTGCGCGGCCCTCGGCATCCACGAAATCCCATTCGCCCGGTTTCGCTGGCGACGGGGCCTTGGTGGTGATGCGCGTCAGCTCCAGCAGATTGGAAGAGAGGATGCGCAGTCGATATGCCCCGGGCGAGGGAAGGGCGAGAGGATTGTCATCGGCGATTGGTTGTGCCGCCGTTGTTGTACGGACACAGAGGAGGATAGCGAAGAGCAGTCCGGCTGAGTGGAATTGCCTTAAACGCATAGCGTAAAGCGTCGGCCATCGTCGCGGCGCAAACCAATGGGGTTTTCACCTACTGGTCGGCTAATGCACGCGATCCTCCTCCAGTCCAGCAGCGAGCGTTTCAGTTCACCACGTAAACAACATAGAACCGTTTGCTGGCACCCGCGGCGGTGCTGTCGGTCCACGAGGAGGTCGTGCCGGTGGCGGTGATGCTTCCGCTCAGATCAGTCCAAGTGGCTTCCTGGAGATTGTGTTTGCAGGCGACGCGATAGATTTTGCCGGTGTCGCTGGGCCAGTTCAGTTGCATGTTGCCGCCGGAAACCGGACTGAGGGAAATCCGCACGGGACCGCTGGTGACGTTGGTGACGCCAGTGACGGCGCTCGATTTGCCTGCGCGATCCCAAGTGACACGCCCGCCATAAGCCGAAAAGTCCATGCCCTTGAGGATGCTGCCTTCCAGTCCGACCTGGCTGGCCGGGACTTCGAGCCGCACCCATTGCCCGGCGGCGGGCAGCGGACCCATGTAACGGCGGGCGTCGGTTCCACTGACGCCGTAGGTGATGTTGTTCGCGCCCCAATATGCGCGGTGTTCCCAACTGCCGTTGTTCCACGCCAGCATCACTTCGCTGGGCAGGCTCGCGGGGTCGAGATAAACGTAGGCATAGAGCGTATCGCCGGTGCCGATGTCCAAGGTCGCAGTGGCGTTATCAAAGTAGTGTTCGTGCAACCCGGCCGCCGAAGCCGATTGATGCGCGGAACTGCCGGAGTACGGCGCGGGATTGCTGCTGGTCCAATTCCAGGAATCGCCACCGCCGGTGCCAGTCACGCTGCCGGTTGGCACGGTGTCTTCAACCCACACCACATTCGGACTGTTCGCCGTGAAGTTCGCCGTCGCGAAAATGCGGCGACCGTCGGGCCACTGGGCTTCGGCTTCGACCCACTGCGTGCCGTTGTTCTGCGGCGTGAAGGTGAACGTCGAACCAAAGACCGGTTCCTGATCGCGGCCTTCCCAAACGATGCGCGCGCCGTTCAAGTTGAGGCCGGATTGCAGCGTTATCGTCACGGGCTGACCGACGGGCACGACGGCGGTGGGCGCGGAGATTTGCGAAGTGGCCGAAGTCCATGATTGCGTTTTCAGCGAAGTCAGCGCCGCGAGGTACGCCACGACTCCAAGGCCGCGCGCTTGATCCAGCACCACGAATTCCGTCGTGGTGTTGAAGGCGTCACCCCAGCGGTCATAGAACGGAACAGGCGCGGTCACCGCTGCATCCGACGGATAGCACAGCGCGGCCAGCTCGGTGCCATAGGTGTTCACCCACACGAAACCGTTCTGAATGTTGCCGAGCGGGATGCCCGTCTTGGGCATTACGCGCCGGTCGCTCTGGGAGTATTGGTCCACGATTTCGCGCTGGCGTTTCCAGCCCAGGCCGGTGACGTAAGCGGCGTTGACCGGATTGCACCCGCCTTCGTAGTTCACGTTGCGCACGAGCGCATCGACATAATCCGGGCGCGCGGCGAGTTGCTGCGCGACAACGATGTCAAACGCCTGGGCCAGGGAAAAATACCAGCCCGCGCTGCGCACGCGCTTGGTCTCCATCGGGAAACTGCTGCCGTAGGCGCTTTGCTGGGACCAGAGGAGCGCGTCGTTGCCGGCGTTCGTGATCGTTGTGATGCACTTCGCCAGATAATTTGCGTCGAGTTGGTTCGCTGCCAGGCGTCCGCTGCGAGCCGCGAAGGCATAACTGCGAACGGCGTTGCCCCAACCTTCCGACATGCGCCACCAACTCCAGCGAAACGTGCTGGTGGCGGTCGGATCGGGGAACCACTGAAACAAAGTCTGCTGATAGGCGGGGTTGCCGGTCGCGACGTACATTTCGCACGCGGCCCAGGCGAGTTCGTCCTGATCCGCATAGTCATCGCCGTAGTGCGTGATTTTCTGGTACGCGCCGTTCTTGCCGTAACGCGCGACGGCGTTGGTCAGGAACTGCCAGCCGAGCGTGGCCTTGGCGAGATAACTGGCGGCGGCTTGCGGATAGTGCTGCTTCATCAAAGGCGAGGAACCGCATTGCGCCAACGCGGCCACCGCCGCCGCTGTCGCGGACGTGTTCTTCGGCCACACGACTTGGGCATCACCGTGATCGGGTTGGGTACCGCTTTCGTATTCCCGATTTTTAGGATAGACGAGGAAATAGAATCCGCCGTCGGTGTCCTGAAGCTTGGCCAGATAGTCGGCTTCCCATTTCGCCTCCTGCAAGACGTCGCTGATGCCGTCGCCGCTTTCGGGAATGCCCAGATTGTCGAGCGCCGAGACGCCGGCCAGCGAGTCCGCCGAGAACATCAGCGAATGCGCCAGGGTCGCGCTGTTGATCGTGTATTTGCTGTAATCGCCCGCGTCGTGATGTCCGCCGGAGACATCCACCGTGCCCTGGCGCACGAAGGGGAACAATTGCGCAGCCGGACTCGTGAGCATGGGCGCGGTCTGCACCGGATTGTCCGGATTGGTGAGCACCGCGTAACCCGCGATGGTTGACCAGGTGAAGCCGAACGACGCTTGCGGCATCGGCACGCTCGCCGCCGTCGTGTGACAGGCGTCGTGCGTAAAACGGGTGAACGGCAGTGAATTACTGGTGCCACAACGCTGATGGTAAAGGCCGAGTTCGTAAGCGCGCGTGAAGGACATCGCCACGCCGTCATCGATGGCGAAGGCGAACGATGCGCCGAATCCCGGCACCACGAGCCGATACTGGCCGGGCGCGGTGAAGTTGCTGAAATCGGCTTCGAGCACTTTCTGGTACGGCGCGGGCGAATACACGTAGCCGAAATCCGGACGCAGCGTCAGCGGGCCCTGATAAACCTGCGCGCCGGTTTGCGCGTCCACGAGTTTGAATCCGAGCGAGGCGGGAATGGTCATCTCGCCGAGATCCCCCGAGTAGTAACCGACCATCGCCTTTTTCGGGAACGACGGGACGTAACCTTCCTCGTTCACATGAATGACGGGGCTGTTGCGCAACGGATCGGCGGCGGCCACGAAGGCCATCGTCGCCAGCCAGAGCGCGCCGCCAGGGTTTTTGACTTCCACGCTTTGATTATCTGCGATGGGCGCGGCGAGCTGGAGATAAAGGCAGTTTTCGATGCGCAGATCGCGCGGGACCAGCGGCGCGTACAGCGGGCGGCGTTTGAAACCAACTGATTGCACCGCCACCGGCTGGCCGTTGGCCGTCACAGCGAATTGCGTGACGGGCAGGGGTTGCAGCACCCCCGACGCGTTGATGAAGTCCCAGGCATCGACGCGCGCGGGATCGGCCGGTTTGGAATTGATGCGCCGCACTTCCAGCAGCGTCGGCGACAGGATGCGCAGGCTGTGGTCGCCGGATTTAGGCAGCGCGAGCGCCGAATTGTCAGTCACGCTGGTCGCGTTGATGGTTGCAATCAGCGTGTTGGTGGTGCCGGGGGGATTGTTGGTGCTCGCCGGAGGGTTCGTGGTGGTGGCGCTGGCCGTGGACTGGATGTTCACCACGGCGCTGTTTGGCGCTCCGACTGTGTAAGCCGCGTCCGGTGAAAGCGTCAGGCTGACGGTTTGCGGACTGGCCAGAGTCGAGTTGGCCATCGCGTAGATCGTGAGCGACACGGAAGCTGCGCCAGCGGGAATGGTGATGGAGACCGGCATGTCGCCCTCCGGCAAGCGGCGATAATCGGTCCACTTCGCCGCCGAGCCGCCCAGCGAGAAATTGACCGCCAGACCGGCGGTGGTGCTGCCATCGCGGGTGAACGTGAATGAGGCGGGATCAGTTGTCCCGATTGCCGCCGTCGGATCACTCGCGATCACGGAAACCGCGGGCGTTGCTGCAAAAATTACTGAACCGCATTGAGCGGCTCCCAAAACGACGGCCAAAAGGGCGATATGTCTTTTCCACATGATGCCCTAACGGTAGGAACCGGAAGGGACTTAATTAATTCGGAGTCGGTGCGATACTGCTGTCGTGGTTCGGTTGACAGCGGGGCGGTCAGAAAGCGGCAAGATGAAACTTAAACAAAGGGAGTGCGCCTCAGGAAGCCTTCTCGTCAACGACAAATCGGGGCCGCTGCTCAAAGGCCTGCAAGGCCGTCTTTCGATAGCCCAGGGCAAAGCCCTTGGCGCGTCGGCCTCCGGTTTGGTGTCGCCCTTTCAGGGCTTGGTGAACTCACGCCTTTTTCCCAGGGCTTTGCCCTGGGCTATCGAATGACGCCCCGTTGGGGCTGAGGAACGAACGGACTACGGACTCACGATCCGAAAAAACTGTTGCGACAGGGAATTAAAATTCGTGGCGGTCCAGGCGGCATTCGTTCCTAGGGCCGTGATGCTGCCGCTTACGTCCACCCAGTTGGTCTGATCGAGGTTCGTTTTAGCCAACACCCGGTAGCCGGCGCCCGGCTGGCTGTTCCAACCAAACATCAAGCTGTTCGCGATCCGGGACACCGAGAGGCGTATCGGCCAAGCGCCAACGGACGCGGCCACTGCCGCAAACGCACCCTGACTCGCATTGGAATAACTTCCGCTGGGGGTCGTTTGCAACGTCACGGCGCGCACCATGTAGGTGTAAGAATTGGTCGAGGCAGTGGCGTCCGCGAACATGTTTGTAGCCAACAGCGAACCAGTGAGCCGCGCAAACGGCCCGCCCGGCGACGCGCTCCGGTAAACGTGATAACCCAAAACGGTATCAGTCGAGGCCTGCCAATTCAGCGTCACGCCGCCGCCTATCGCTACTGCGTTCAACGCACCCGGCGGCGAAACGGGATTCATTCGCAGCGTGGGATCGCCCATCAGCGAAATGTGAATGGCGCGGACGAAGTCGTTGCTCTGGCTCTGGTAAAGCGTGCTGTTGTTCATGCTCAACCGCGTGCCGTAGCCGATCGTTTCACCGAGACCCATGTGATGCACAAACCATTGCGGCTCTCCGGCCAGGCAAGCGGCCAGCCCGAGCGACGGCGTCGCCAGAAACGCCCGCAGGAAATTGTCCGGCTCATCCCAGTCGCCAAACCAGCTTCCGTACAGCATCACGAACACCGCTTTCGCATCCTGACCGACCACATCGATGCTGTAGAGATCGCTGTACGGCCCGTTGGTTCCCAAAGAGCCGATGCCCGACGGACTCCCGGCCCCACAGCCGTAGGCCCAAAGGTAGCTGTCCACTGCGAGCATCTGCCCCCAGCGCACATTGGGCGGGGATGTATCATCAACACCGGCTTGAACAACGGTGTCCGGCCCGAGCAGCGGCTCAAAATTCCGGTAGCCCGTGGCTGACACCGCGCGTCCACCTTCGGCCCCGCGACGGTCGCCCATCAGCGCGCGCTTCGGCACGGTGACGAGTTTGTGGCGGAAGTTGTGGTCCTTGTTCAAATAATTCCGCAGCAACTCCACTTCGCTTGGCCACGGGATCGGCGCGTAATTTCCCGGCATGTTGAACAGGTCCACGCGGCCCACCATCAGCTCGACGTCGGACGGCAGATAACCGGGGCTGCCGTTCCAATTGCCATCCATGTCGCCGTAGTAAGCATCCGCCGGCATCGGACGGGCCAGATGGCCGTCGTAGTTCAGATTTCCAGAATGCAGCACCGGCACATGACCAAACAGAAAGACGGTGTTCACTTTCGCCGGGTCGGCGTTGTAGTCGGCGATGATGAGGTTGCGAACACTCGCCGGAGTGTCGTTGATCGAAACCTCATGGCGAATGACCGTCCAGCCGGCGCCGGTCAAATCACTTTGCAGGCGGGCCAGTTCGTTCGACAGCGCCGGGGCGTGCCGGTTCTCCACGATCAAGATCAGCTTGCCGCGATCCTCGGCCAGCGGTGCTTGAATGCCGCTGAAGAGATAGCCGGAACCGAGGTATCCGAGCGTCGCATCTTTGATGATTTGATATTCGTAAGTCGTGCCGACCACCACGTTGGTGTCGGTGTAAAGAGTCGTCGTCCCGGACAAAACGGTGCCCGTGCCCCAGGCAGCGGCACCCTTGGCTTTGCGATAAACCGTGTAGCGAATCGCTCCGTAATCATCCTGTGGCCAGGTGAGGGCGATCTGCGGCGGCGAGGCCTGTACGGTCGCGCTAATCCTGACGGTGTAATTCCACGTGGAATCGGCTCTTGCCATCGGTGCAACCAAGAACCCAAACACGCACCACTGGGAGAGCAACGTCAGCGTGCGGAGCAGAATCAGACTGCCCCTGCCACTTAGGTTTGGCCGGCTTGCGTTCATGGCGGGGGAGGTGAGACGGGGGGAACAACCTGAACGCCGCTGCCCGCCGGAATGAACACGCCCCCGCTAAATCTCGCCCCGGGTTTTGTAACCGCGTACGAACCGGCATTGATGGCCGAAGCGCTGACGAAGGTGTTCAGGATGACTTCAGCATAGCGCTGCAAATAGCGGTAGGGCGAGAAGGGCACATACACGATGTCATGAGGCTGCAAGACGATGTCAGTTTCTTCCCCCCGGATGACTTTCCGATAGTTCACAATCGTCAGTTGCGGCTGCGAGAGCGAGCCCCGCACGACCGCGACTTGGGTCAGATAAGCCTCGCGCAGGGTGCCGTAGGCGCTTGCCACCGCCCCGGCCACGGTCATGCCCTCCATGTACGGGACCGGCCGCGGCTGGGTCACCGCGCCGAGCACGTAAACCTCCCGTGCCGTGGCCGCCGGCAGATAGACAAAATCATCCGGCTCCAGATAAATGTTTTGGTTGAGATCGCCTTCGGAGAGAAGCCGGTTGAAATCCACGGACAGGAGTTTGCCGTGCCGAAGCACGAAACTGCGTTTCAAATCAGCCAGTTCCTCACCGATGCCCGCCGCAGCCTGGTCGCGAAACGAGGTCATGCTCAAAGTGCCGCCGGCCATCGAAATCGAATCCAGCAGCGTCAGCGGCGTGGCCATGACATAAACTCCCGGTGCCTGCACGGACCCCAGGACCCACACGCGTTTGCTCTCGACGCCGCGCAAGGTCATCGCCATGCGGGGCTGCTCGCGGACATAATTTGTGAACGAATTTTCTATTCGAGTCTTGGCTTCCGACAAAGTGAGTCCCCACACATCGAGGCCGGGGAGGATGTGGAAATAAAGTTTTCCATCCGGTGCCACCACCGTGGTCGTCCGCGAAGCCGGCTCGCCGATCAATTCCAATTCAAGCCGGTCCCCCGGCCCCAGCGTGAACATCCGCGTCGGAGCCTCGAGCAAACGCCGGTCCAGTTCGTTGGTCAGCTTCACGGTCCTTGCCTCGATGCCCGGGGCGTTATCAAAGCGGTGGTTGGAGTCTTGCGGCGCTGCGGCGCGGCAACCCGTGAAGAGTAAGAGTGGAGAAAAGAAAATTGCCGCGAGCGCCGCACGAATGCTCGTGCGAAGGGGCTTCGAGGCCGGCGAGACGCCCGCCGCCCCGCTGCCCCGGTTTGACGCAAAGATGGTTCTCATCGTGTTCAGTTCTCCTGAACCGGCTTGATCACGTTAATGCCCACCGTCGCAGTCACGATGGATTGCAGAAACACCGTGATGGCGCGGTCCGCCAATTCTTCGGCATAGATGAACGGGCGTGAGTTCACAAAGACGATGTCCTTGGGTTGCAATCGAAAATCAGGCGCTTTCCCGGCGAGAATGTCCTTCGTCTCAATGGCAAATGCTTCCGGCTTGTTCAACGACCCGCGGACAACGAGCACCCTTCCCTTGTAAGCGCGATCCGTGTATCCGGCCCGGGCGGTAATCGCCGCCATCAGGGTCATGTCCGGGGAGTAGGCGGCCGGTCCGGGCAACCGCACCTCGCCGAGGACGTAAACTTCCCGCACGTTCGCCCCTGGGAAATAGAGGTAATCGCCCGGCTCGATGCTGAGGTTCTGGGAGAGATCGCCGCCCTGGAACAGGCTTTCGAAATTGAGTGGGATGCGCTGGCCCTGGCGCATGAGAAAACTTCGTGAGAAGTCCGCCACCGTGACGATGTTTCGATCCACTAGGCCGGTTTCAAATCCATGCGCGCGCGCGACGGCTTCCAGAACGGTGATGGGCCGGTCCAGGATGTAAACGCCCTTCGTCATGACGCGGCCGAGCACGTAATATTTTTTGCTCCGGAAGGCGACGGGCGTGATCATCGTTTCCGGCGCGCGGCGATACTTGCCGAGTTCCTCGTTCATCTTGACGCGCAATTCATCCAGCGTCAGTCCGCTCGCCAAAACATCCTGCGCTTCCGCAAAGCTGATCCGGCCATCGGGACCGATCGCGACATCGGGGCGCGTCAGAGCCGGTTCGCGCCACAGCGCCAGCGTCACGACATCGCCGGGGCCAAGCGTCAATCGCTGCTGCCACGCAGCGCGCTGTGCGGGGGCGACGACCGAGAGCGAAAGATTGGTATTCGCCACACCCGCCGTTCTGCTCGTGGATGGACTTTCAAGTTCTTGGGCCGGCGCGGACCACCCGTGCATTCCTGCGACCAGCGCAACGCAGCTCAGCCAGCGGGCTAAACGATTTTCTAAAAACGAGGACGGCACGCGATTCAGCACCGCCCCGGCGAGATGGCAACGCGCGTGGCGCAGCGTTTTCAATTGCTCGCGGGTTCTGGACGCCGTCGCCTTTTTGCCGTCCGCCAGCCAGATTAAGTTGGGAAGATTCTCCGCGAGCAGCACGGTTTCGGGGAGGGACGCGGGCGGCAGTTCGACCAGCAGCGCGATGTTGTCGATCTGGCTCCAGTGGAGCAGCGCCGCGTGCCATTGCTTGCGGCGTTCCAGATTCCACACCCAGCCCGGCAGCGGAATCTCCACGACAGGTTCCGAGTTCGGGCCGATCAATTTCTGCGTCACCTCGTCCGGCGTTGTGAGAACATTGCTCGCAACCATTGCTCCGTGGCCATTGGCCGGCACCACCGCCTCCAAATCGGATGTTTCGTTCGCCGCCGGTTTCGCGTCAGCGATGACCTTCCCGTTGGGTTCCGGCGGACGCGCCACAATGGTCAGCACGCGAAAGCCGCGCTGGCTCGCCGCCTCGGCCATCAGCCTGATCCAGGTCGAACGGCCTTCGCCATTTTCCGAGGACGTGATGCCGCAGACAAACC
Organism: Akkermansia sp.; assembly: GCA_043785945.1. Lineage (GTDB taxonomy): Bacteria > Verrucomicrobiota > Verrucomicrobiia > Limisphaerales > SIBH01 > JANNGC01. The sequence continues at coordinate 2,680 of JAYVWQ010000441.1, read as the reverse complement.
CCTGGTTCGACGACGGGCTGAGCAAGTGCTGCAAACTTGTCCAAGTGCAAAACGCCCAGTTCTTTTGTTCCGCTTCCGTCATGCGTGCCAGGTCGCCCGCCGAGGCCACAATCGGCAGTCCCGTGACACGCTGGACGTCCGCTGCCGACTTGAGGCGGGGGTCCGCCGCCTCGATCAGAAGAATCAGGGCGCCAGCCATCAGAAAACCGAGCAAGCCGCCGAATCCCGCGAGCACCGCGACCTTCGCGGTTCGCTTGTGGGGAATCACCTCTTTGAGGGTGGCCGGCGCGAGCAACTGGCACGTCCCAGGCGGATTAATTTCCAACGAGAGCGCGGCTTGTTTCTTCCCCAGCAATGTCAGCCGCGCGTTTTCCAACGATTGCAGTTTGGCCTGCCGGAGCGCGGGATCGCGTCCCTGCATCAGCGGCGCGGCACTCACCTCGTCCGACACGGTTGCCACCGGGGGCGGCCCGGCGGGGCTTTGCCGCAACTGACTTTCGAGGGCCGCCACTTTCGCCTGCTGTTCCCGCACGAGCGGATGACGATCCGTGTAGCGGGCCTGGAGATCCACCAGTTCAACCCGCGCGGTCTGGAGCTTTTCGAGAAAAGGCGAGGGCGTCGCAACCTCACGGCGCACGGGCATCGGTTGAACCGGATTGAGCGCTGGTTGAGGAACGGAGTTCAGCGCGGTGATTTCATCTTCCAGCGGAGCGAGTTGTTGAGAGAGAGAGAGCCTGACGCGCGCGGCGGCGTTGGTCTGCAATTGCTGCGTGAACCTTATGGCCTCCCTTGCGTACAAATTCGCAAGGTCCACCGCGCTCTGCTGATTTGCGGCGGAGATGGCGACAAGGAGGACCTCGCTATTTCGCTCGGGAGTGAGGTTGATTTTTTTGGCCAGCGACTCAACCGGAATCGGCGGCGTGGCCTGCGCGGCCACGCGTTGCAATAATTCCGGGGCGCGCAGCAAGCTGGCGTAAGTGTTGGGCTCAGGCTCGCGTTCCCCCAGAACTTCCGCCACTTGCGCCGAGGACTGACGAAGCAATTGCGCCGAGGCCGTGTAACTGTCCTTCCAATGCCATAAACCGAATGACAGGCTGGCCATCGCCATCACCACCCCGCCGAGCAACAGCCATTTCCAACGCCGTGCCAGTGCCTCCACAAATGGGAGGAGATCCGCCACGCCGAACTGCGGCGTTCCCGCCCGAGGGGAGGCGGCCACGTGGCCGTTACTGATGGCCCGCTCCTTCGTGCGCGATTGTTCACGCGCCCCGGTCGGCGACGGGCCGCCGTTGAAATGGTTGGGCGATTCGCGATTCGGATTGGGTTCGTCATTCATGCGTCTGCCATCACTTAGCGCCGCATTTTCTGCTCCGGACCCGGAGACGGCCAGTGGGTGAAGACCCCACAGCGCTCTCAATCCACCAGTTCCTTTTGCAGTGCGTAATGCGTCAGCTCGGCATTGTTCTTCATATCCATCTTTTGCAGTATGCGCGCGCGGTAGGTGCTGACGGTGGAGATGCTCAGGGAAAGTTCCTTCGCGATTTGGCCGACGGGCTTGCCGGAGCCGATCATGCGCAGAATCAAAAATTCCCGGTCCGACAACCGTTCGTGCGGCGCCTTCTGAACGTCCACGGTCAGATACGAAGCCATCCGTTCCGCCATGGATGGGCTGATGTAGCGCCCGCCGGCGACCACTTTCTTGATGGCGCCGACCAATTCTTCGCCCGCACTTTCTTTTGTAAGATAACCTGCCGCGCCCGCCTTGAAGAGTCGCACGGCGAACTGGTCTTCGGGGTGCATGCTCAAGATCAGCACCGGCAATTTTGGGCGCGAGCGTTTGATTTCCTTCAACACCTCCAGCCCGCTCCGGCCCGGCATCGTGATGTCGAGCACCACCACGTCCCACTTGTCCTTCCAGACGCGGGCCAGCGCCTCGGTGGCGTTGCGCGCTTCGCCGAACACGGCCTTCTTGAAATGATCCGCGAGAATGAGCTTCAAGCCCTGCCGCACGACGACGTGGTCTTCAGTGATGAGAATTCTCATGGGAATTCAATCTGGTCCACGCCACGGGTGCCTTGGAAATGCGAGCCGTCAGGGTGGTGCCCTTGCCGCGCTCGCCTTCGATGCGCAAGGTTCCGCCCAGCAGCGCGGCGCGCTCGTGAATGCCGAGCAGTCCAATCGATTTGGTGTTATGAATTTCCGTCTCTGAGATGCCGCGCCCGTTATCCTTCACTTCGAGCACCACATGGCCGTCGGCTTCGGCCAGACGCACCTCGACTTTTGTCGCCTGGGCGTGACGGATGACGTTGGTGAGCGCTTCCTGAAAAATGCGGAAGAGGGCGGTATTTAGTTCCTGGTCCCAGAGCGTGTCTTTCGTCTCGGCCTTCACCTCGCAGACAATTCCCGTCTGAGTTTGGAATTGGCTGGCCTGCCATTCCAGCGCGGCCAGCAAGCCGGCGGTGTCGAGCAAGCCGGGGCGAAGTTCGGTGGCGATGCGGCGCACGGCCCGGATTGTTTCGTCAATGTTCGCCGCCATGGCCCGCGCTTTTTCGTGAAGCGGTTTCGATTGCTTCGGCAGCCGGCTCGCCAGCCAGGTCAGTTGCAGCTTCAAGCCGGTCAACGACTGGCCCAGTTCATCATGAACTTCCCGCGCGATGCGGATCTGCTCCTCTTCGCGCAC
>JAYVWQ010000440.1:0-5845 GCA_043785945.1 Akkermansia sp. | reverse complement strand
GCTCACTCAAACATCTCCATCTGCAAGCCCGCCGGTCGGCGGAAGGCTGCCGTGGACAAATGAATCTCCCCCTTCGGCAAGCCCGCCCGCCGGCTGGCCACCTCAAACATCTTCGCCATCTGCTCCGCGAAAATTCCCTCGCCCGTCATGCGCGTGCCGAAGTTTGGATCGTTCAGCTTCCCGCCGCGCATGGCCCGGATGCGATTGAGCACTTTGTCTTTGCGATCCGGAAAATGCCGCGTCAACCAGTCCTCGAAGAGCGGGGCCACACCCCACGGCAGACGCAGCGGCACGTAGTCCGCCGAGACCGCGCCCGCCGCCGCCACCGCCGCCAGAATGGCCGGCACCTCGTGGTCCGTGATCCCCGGAATGATCGGCGCGACCATCACGTTCACCGGGATGCCCGCGTCGGTCAGCAGCCGCACCGCCGCCAGCCGGTGCGCCGGCAAAGAGGCGCGCGGTTCCAGCTTGGGTGTGAGCGACGCATCCAGCGTAGTGATGGAAATGTTCACCATCGCCGCCTGATGCCGCGCCAGCTCGGACAGCAAATCCACGTCGCGCGTCACGAGATGATTCTTGGTGATGATGGCCACCGGATTGCGGAACTCCGCCAGCACTTCCAGGCAGCGGCGCGTCAGGCCGAGCCGTCGTTCCACCGGCTGATAACAATCCGTCACCCCGCTCATCGTGATGACCTGCGGCTGCCATTTCTGGGCCGACAGTTCGCGCCGCAGCAAGGCCGGGCCGTCCTCCTTCACCATGATGCGCGACTCGAAATCCAGCCCGGCGCTGAAGCCGAGATACTCGTGGGTGGGCCGGGCAAAACAGTAGATGCAGCCGTGCTCACAGCCGCGATAGGGATTGATGCCCGCGCCAAATCCGAGGTCGGGACTCTTGTTAAACGTGATGAAGGTCTGCGTGGCGTCGCGGAAGAACTGCGTGCGCGGGGCCGCGTGGTCGTCTGGATTCCAGTCCTCATCTGAGTCCAAAGGCTCCAGGTGAATCGTCTCGAAGCGGTTGGTGGGATTGTCCGCCGCACCGCGACCCCGAATGGAAGTCGGGGGCGCAGTCTGGGGTTCAAAATCATCTCCCGGCTCCGGCACGCCTCCAGATGTACGGCTTGTGAGAGCCATGAGCAACTTCACATCAGCCTGCCACCGGGTGCATCTCGACACGGTTCTGGTCTCCCTCTCGTCCTTTCGGAATGGAGGAAAGGCGCCCCTGAAAACGAACGCGCCGTCCAGACCAGTCGCCCCTTTCCCCGCTCGTGCCTCGCAGGGGGAGGGAGTCGGACCCACGCGGTTCCACTCCAATCTCACGTCGTGCTTCCCTTGCCACCGCCGGCTCCGCCATTCTCGCGCGTGCATGTCCGCCATCTACGTCTCCGGGATTTCCGCAATTATGCGCGGCTGGACGTGGATTTCTCCCCCGGCTTCCACGTCCTCGTCGGCGACAACGCCCAGGGCAAGACCAACATTCTCGAAACGATTTACCTGCTCGCCACCCTCCGATCCTTTCGCGGCGTGGGCGGCGCGCAAATGATTCGTCACGGACAGAAGGGCTACTTCGTGGGCGCGACGGTGGTGGCGCAGGGCGAGAGCGACATTAAAATCTACTGGTCGGCCACGGAACGGAAGCTGTCGCTCAACGGCCAGCCGGTGAAGAAGCTGGCGGATTATTTTGGCGCGCTCCGGGCCGTGGTCTTCTGCACCGAGGATTTGCAACTGATCAAAGGCACGGCGCGCGGCCGGCGGCGCTTCCTCGACCTGCTGCTCGCGCAAACTTTCCCCGGCTATCTGCCCACGCTCCAGCGTTACGCCCATGCGCTGCGCTCGCGCAACGCGCTGCTCAAGCAGCGCACCCTGGACGAGGTGGCGCTGGAAAGTTTTTCCCAGGAACTGATCAAACTCGGCGATGAAATCACGCGGCTGCGGCGCGAGTTGATTCCCCGGCTTTCTCCGCTGGCCCGGCTCGCCTACCGGCGCATCTCGAACGACGCGGAGGAATTGCGGCTGGAGTATCAGCCCAGCATCAAGCGCGACTTTGCCGTGGAACTGGCCCAGTCCCGCGCGCGCGAACGCTCCTATCGCATGACCCTGATCGGACCGCATCGCGATGAAGTGCAGTTGCTGCTCCATGAAAAATCCGCCGCGCAATACGGCAGCGAGGGGCAAAAGCGAACGCTGGCCGTGGCGCTGAAGATGGCCCAGGCTGAATACATCACCGGCCTGCACGGCACGCCGCCCGTGCTGCTCATCGACGACGTGATGGGCGAGCTGGACGTGAAACGCCGGAGCGGCTTGCTGCCGTTGCTGGAGCGGGCGAACCATGCACGCGGCCAGGTCTTCATGACCTGCACGGAGGAAAACTGGCCGCGTGAACTCGGGCGTGATTTGCAACGCTGGCGGGTGGCGGGCGGTGCTTTGAAGAAGGAATGACGGAGCAATAAAATGAAACGCTGGCTTCCCATCATCACGATTATCGCCGCCGGAATTATCGGCGCGATTCTGTTGAGCCGTCCCGACGCGGCGTTCTCCCCTGCCCCATCATCCGCTCTCAGCTCGAATGCCCTGGCGCGGGTGCGCGTTTCTGGCGGCGGCTTTCACGCGCTGGCCATCGCACCGGATGGCAGCCTGTGGAGTTGGGGCGAGAACAGTCCCGCACTCGGGTTAGGCAAACTTGCCAGTTCGATGCCGCGACCGGTGCGCGTTGGGACCAACAATGATTGGGCGGAAATCTGCGCTGGCTACTTGGCCTCTGTGGCTATCAAGCAGGATGGTTCGCTATGGGCCTGGGGATCCAATCCATCCGGGATGCTCGGCGACACCAATCAACCCCACCTTGTTCCCACGCGCGTCGGTGCAGACCGTGATTGGAGCAGCGCAGAAGCTGGCTCGCACCACAGCGCCGGGCTCAAGCGCAACGGCACAATCTGGACTTGGGGAGATTCCAGCATCGGTCCCATCACTTTGCCCAACAACCCGAGCAACAATCTTCAGCCCGTGCCCGTCGATGATGGGACGAACTGGGTCGGAGTCGCTGCCGGGCATTATCACTCCGTTGCCCTCAAGAGCGACGGCACGCTCTGGCACTGGGGCCGCAACGCGCATTTGCTCGGCGGCATCCCGCCCGCTGATCCATCCAAACCCCGGCAGCTCGGTACGAACACGAACTGGACGGCCATCTGCCACGGCGGCTACCACAATCTTGCGCGCCAGAGCGACGGCAGCGTGTGGCAGTTGGGCCGGGAGAAAGTCGGTCTCTCCAGCGAGCCGGTGAAAATCCACGATGGCGCAGATTGGATGGCGATGGCGGCTGGTGCGGGGTTCAGCCTCGCGGTGGCGCAGGATGGTTCGCTTTGGCACTGGGGCAGCAGGATCGGGGAGAAAAAGGAACCGTGGTTCCTGAAGCGAGCCTTCGGCGAAGTGCTGACGCGATTTGGAGTGAAAAACAATTTTAGCCAGTCCACCACGCCGGTCCGCTCCTCGCCGGAGAAAATCTTCCAGCTCCCATTTCCGTCGAACATGGCCACGAATCTTTGAACAGATGGTGGGGCGCGTCGCTCCGCGCGCGCCGTGAATCGGAGAGCAGGATGGAACAACCGAGAGATTCAGGCGGCACAGCCGATACGTACCATTCTGTTTTACACCGCCGCAGCCCGGCGCGCGCGGAGCGACGCGCCCCACCAGCGAACAGTTGTTCGCTCAACGACTCCGGGCCGCCGCGCGCAAGGCCCGCAACGCTGCCTCAAAATCCTCCGGCCACGGGGCCTCGAACTTCACGGTCTTGCCCCCGCGCGGATGCGCGAACGACAACCGACGGGCGTGCAGCATCTGACGAGGCGCGGTGTAGCCGGTCTGTTCCGTCAGGCGCAGGCTCTGTTTGCGTCCGTAGGATTCATCTCCCACCAGCGGAAAACCGAGGTGCTGGAAGTGGACGCGAATCTGGTGGGTGCGCCCGGTGTGCAATTGCGCCTCGACCAGCGTGGCTCCCGGCAGCCGCTCCGTGACCTCGTAGCTGGTCCAGGCCTCGCGTCCGCCCGGCACCACGGCCATGCGCTTGCGTTGCGTGGCATGGCGCGCAATGGGCGCGCGGATGTCGCCGCGCTCGGCGGTCAGCTTGCCACAGAGAATGGCCGCGTAAATTTTCGTCACCACGCGGCTGGCGAATTGTTCCGTGAGCTTCAAATGCGTGGCGTCGTTCTTGGCCACCACGATGCAGCCGCTCGTGTCCTTGTCGAGCCGGTGGACGATGCCGGGCCGGGCCACGCCGCCGATGCCGCTGAGTTCGCCCGAGCAGTGATGGAGCAGCGCGTTGACCAGCGTGCCCTCGTCGTGACCGGCGGCCGGATGAACGACGAGACCAGGCGGCTTGTTCAACACGAGCAGGTCTTTGTCCTCGAAAATAATTTGCAGCGGGATTTCCTCCGGCTGGGCCTCGGCCGGCTTGGCCTCGGGCCAGACCACGGTCACGACCTCACCGGCGTGCGGCGGGTGGGTGGGCTTCACGACCTGATCGTTGACGCGCATGTGCCCTTCTTCGAGCAGCCGCTGGATGGCGCCACGGGAGAGGGCGGGAAATTTTTCGCGCAGGAAGTTGTCGAGCCGGACGCGGGGCAGTGATCGCTCGATGGTGAAAGTTTCAGAGGGTTGAGTCATGGGGGACGGATGGTTACTGGGCGACCGTTTCCGGGGCCGGCTTCGGACCGCGCCAGGAAAGCAGGAAGAGCAAACCCACGCCGACGCAGATGGCGCTGTCCGCGACATTGAAAGCGGGGAAGCCATACTCCACACCCGAGCGCGTGATGAGGTGAAAGTAGAGAAAGTCGATGACGTGCTGGTGGACGAGGCGATCTAGAAGATTGCCGGCGATGCCGCCGAAGACGAGGCCCAGCGCGAGGGAGCCGAGCGGGGTGTTCGCGCCGAAGCGGGCGCGGGCCAAAACCAGAACCACCAGCGCCACCGCCGAGATGGCCGCGAGGATCAAACTGTTATCCTGAAACATGCTCCAGGCCGCACCGGTGTTGTGCCAGTGGACGAGCCGGAAAAATCCGGGGACGACATGCACCTCGCTGCGATAGGGCACGGGCAAAAAATTGAGCACCGCCAGCTTGGTCAACTGGTCGAACACGAACACGCCCGCCCCCAGCAGGGCCATGCGCGCGTTGTAGCTCGTCGTTTTCAAGGGGCGGTGTTTAACGGGCGGGGCGTGGAATAACAAACCCTTTCCCGCGCGGGTTGGGATGTCGGGTGGCGGCGTTCCGAAGCGGGAAAACAAAAAAGACGCCGTGAAACACGGCGTCTTTGCAAAAAATGCTGGGAGAGAAACTACTTCGCGCCCTGTTCGATCCAGGCGCGCACGAGACCAATTTCTTCCTTGGTCATTTGCGGAATCTTCGCCTTGTTGCCTTTGGGCGGCATGTACATTTCCTCGTCATCCGTGGCCCAGTTGATCATCGCCAAAATGGGACTCTTGGCGGCGTCGCCCGCCGTGACGACGGAACCTTCACCCCCGCCCTTGAGCACATTTTCCTTGGTGCCAGCGCGGAATTTGCCTTTGGGCTTTTCCACTTCCGGGCCGTGGCACTTAAAGCAGGACTTCTCGAAGAGCGGCTTGATGTCGGCGTCGAAGGTTACGCCCTTCTTGGCGGCGGCAGGTGGGAGCTTGGCCACGTCCACCTTGATGTCGGCGGCATGGAGCGAGAGCGCACCCACGGCCACACACAAACTGACGGCAATTTTGATTTTCATAGAGTTGTTGTTCGGACGCTAATTACCGGGAATGGATTCAGAGTTCAAGCCCTCTTGCACATGCCTGCCTTGACCGTGTGCGGGACTTCCTGGCC
>JAYVWQ010000439.1:0-11983 GCA_043785945.1 Akkermansia sp. | reverse complement strand
TGGGGGCGGAGCGGAGTCCTCAAGCCGGAAGGGGTGGCGGCAAACCGGCGGCGGGACGCGCGGGTTTCACGGCCGGGCGGCAACCCTGGCCGGGTTGAGGATTGGATGGGCTACCGTTTGAAGGGTGACTCGTGTGTCGATCTCTGGCCCAATAATAATGTGTGTTTCATTTGCGCGGCCAATTGTCGTTGCCTAATTTCACGCCGTGTTGACTGCTTTTATTGGCTCTCCTAGGGTGCGGGCACTTATCGGTGCGAGCCTTTCGCTGTTGATGGATTCAGGCGTGTCGCTCTTCAGCGAAGCCCGCGCGCAAACGAGTCCGGGTGCTGCCTCCTTGCCCAGGAACGCCCGCCAAGCCAAGCCGTGGGGCGAATTGAAAATCGCGCGCATCCCGCTGGAGAAATCCGACATTCTGTTCATTGACCGCGCGCTGCGCCTGCAAAACCGGCCTGGCACTTCGAGAAATTTTCCCCGCCGCAGCTCGTCTCCTTCCTCGAAGGCTGCCACCTGAGTCCCTTTGCGCGCGCGGAAATGCTCCAGACCAACCGTTGGGCGGTCTCCAGCAACGGCTGCGTCATCTCCCCGACGCATGATTTGATCCTGAAACTGACGCCCGCCGAGCGCACGCAGCTCTTCGTGGTGCTCGGGCGCAGCGAGACGAATTACGCGCAGCGCTGGCCCTTCCGCATGCCGCTCAACGGCTTCGACGAACGCTTTGCCGCCGCCCGGCTGCCCAAGCAGAAGCTGGAGCTGATTCGCAGCCTCACCTACACGAACGGCAGCCAGCTTTGTTTCTGCAACTTCGCCACGCTCAAACACTTTCTCACCGACGACGAATTCAACGAGGCCGTCGAGGCCCTCTACGCCGTCCCGGCGGTGCTGGTGCGCGTGCATGTCACGCCCGAGTCCGATGTCGAGGCGCTGGTAAAATACTGGGGCCGGGGCGGACGCGAGAAGCGCATCCGGCCGCTCATCGAGTCTGTGGCCAACCTCCCGGCGGGCGAGGACCTCAACGTCTCCTTCCTCCTCCCGCAGTTCGCGCGCCTGCGCCTCTATGTGTTTCCCGATCCTGATGGCGATCTCAAGGAGGCCAAGACCGACTGCTTCTACACCGCGCTGAATTTCTTCAACACCAAGTCCGACGAGCGCTTCCTCGATCCCGTGATCCGCAAGCAGACCTTTGACACTGAATACCAGGTCGTGCGCGGCCAGCCGCTGCTCGGCGACTTGATCATGTTCTTCAATCCCAAGGGCGAGGCCTTCCACGTCGCGGTCTATGTCGCGCAGGACATCGTCTTCACCAAGAACGGCGAGAACTATCTCCAGCCCTGGGTGCTCATGCGCATGGACGACCTCGTGGCCTTCTACGGCTCGGAAGCCCCGCTGCGGATGTTCATCTACCGGCGGAAGGACATGTAGCCTGCGGCCGTGGCGGCGGTCTCGCTACGGTTCAATTCAATCCGGTTGCCGTCCCCAGCGCTGAAGGCGCGGCATTCGACAGCCCAGGGCAAAGCCCTGGGTTGGCGATACACAAAAAATCTCCAGCCCTGAAAGGGCGGAACAACGGCGCGATGAGTGACGCCCCTTCAGGGCTGATTTGGTTTTGCGGACTGGCACCCAGGGCTTTGCCCTGGGCTGACGAATGACGGCCCTTCGGGCCTGAAAACTCCGATGCGATTCCGGCACTCAGCACGACGGGGCGACGAAGGGGCGGCGGTGGGTGGGGGCGGAGCGGAGTCCTCAAGCCGGAAGGGGTGGCGGCAAACAGGCGGCGGGACGCGCGGGTTTAACGGCCGGGCGGCAACTCTGGCCGAGGGCGGGCATTGCTGATTTGGAAGTTGTTTCGGGGGAGTGGGCGATTACATTGCCGACCATGAGCGTGCTCGAATTGACGGATGAGCAGGTGGTCTCCTTGGTGCGGCAACTCCCCACCGAGCGGAAGCGCAGCGCACTGCTCGCGCTGGCTGGGGAAACCCAGGCGCGGCGCGACGAGCGAATTCGTTTTGGCGAAGCGCAGTTGCGGCGGCTTTGCACAGAGCGCGGTCTGGATTGGGATCGACTCTCGGAAGACGAGCGTGAAGATTTTGTGAACCGCCTCTTGCACGAGAAATAGCGTGGCTCTCACCGTCGTCTTCGATACGAACATCCTCTTCTCCGCCACTGGCTGGCGCGGTAATCCGTTTCAATGCGTCGAGCACGCCCGCGCCGGGCGTGTCCATGCGGTGACTTGCCCAGAGTTGATTCAAGAACTCGCTGAGAAGCTGGACACCAAATTGAAGTTTTCACCTGAGCAAACCACCGAGACACTGGCCGATTACTTGAGCTTTCACCGGGTGGTCAACATTCCCAAGACGCTTGAAGCCGTTCCGCGTGATCCCGACGACAATGCCGTGCTGGAGTGCGCGTTGGAAAGTGGAGCCAGCCACATCGTCACGGGCGACGACGACCTGCTCGTGCTGAAGGAGTTTCGCGGAGTCCAGATTGTGCGGGCGAGTGAGTTCCTCAAAATCCTCGCAGCGCAGCCGGGTTCAGACTGAGTCTCGTCACCTCGGCTGCTACTTCCCCGGCTGCACCACCGAGATCACGAACTTCTCTTCGCTCAGGTATTTCTTCGTGATGCGGCGGACGTCTTCGAGGGTCACGGACTCGTAACGCGCGTCGTCCTTGTCGCTGCGGTCGTAGCCGAGACCGTAGAGTTCGTCGAGGGCGGCGGCCATCGCGTAGCCGCCCAAATCCTGCCGGGCGATTTTCTTCTGGCCCACCACCTTGGCCTTGGCGCGGGTGAGTTCCTCGGCGGTCAGGCCCTCGGCGCGCAGGGCGGCGGCTTCCTTGAGCATCTCGGTTTCGACCTGCGCCACCTTCTCCGGCTCGGTGCCGGTGTAGAAGGCGAAGTAGCCGGGCGTGAGTCCGAGAAAATTCTGCGCGCCCACGTAGTAGGCCAGGCCGAGCTTCTCGCGGATGCGCGTGAAGAGCCGCGAGCCGAGGTCGCTGAGAGATTCCTGCAACAGCTCCAGCGCGTAGCGGTCCTCGCTGAAGATGTCCGCGCCGGGATAACCGATGAGCAGCACGGCCTGCTTCTTGTCCCGGGTGTCGTTGACGCGCTTGGTCGCAGTGAGCACGGGCGGCACGGTGGCTTCGGGCAGCAACGAGTGGTTCTTCCACGCGCCGAATTTTTGCGTGATGGCCTTGCGCACTTCCTCCGCCTTCACGTCGCCGAAGATGGCGATGACGCAATTGGTCGGCGCGAACAGTCCCTCGTAAAACTTCTGCGCATCGCCGACCTGGAGCTTGGAAATGTTTTCCTCGGTGCCCTGGCTGTCGAGTCCGTAGCCCTGGTTGCCGAAAAGAGCGCGGCGCATCAGGCGTCCGCCGCTCTGGAGCAACTGGTCGCGTTGCGCGCGAATGGCGGAGAGCTGCATCTCACGCTCGCGGTCGAAGGCGTCCTGCGGGAACGCCGGATGCAGCAGCACGTCGGCAACGATGTTCAGGCCGGCGGTGAAGTCCTCGGTCATCACCTCGGCGTTGACGCCGAAGCTGTTGTTGCCGCCGTAGCTGTCGATGGAGCCGCCCATCGATTCCATCTCGCTGGCGATCTGCTCGGCGGTGCGCGTCTTCGTGCCCTGCAAAAGCATCTTGGCCATGAGCAACGTCACGCCGTTGTTCTCGGGCGTCTCGGCCAGCACGCCGCCGCGCAGCACGGTACGAATCTCCACGAACGGCAGGCGATGATCTTCCTTCACGAGCAGGCGCAGGCCGTTGGCGAGTTCGAACTTTTGAATCGCGTTCGTCTGCAAGGTCTCGGCGGCGAGTTGCGACTTGGGCTGTTTGCCGGTGGGCAACAGCGCGTAGAGCGTGCGGTTCTCGGTAGTGAGGTAAGTGCGGGCGACGCGTTGCAAATCGGCGGGCGTGATGCGCTTCACGGCGTCGAGGTAGCGCTTGGAGAAATTCAAATCATTCGCCGCCATCCAACTGCCGCCCAAGTCCTGCGCCTGGCCGGCCATCGTCTTGCGCGCGGAGAGCGTGCCGGCGGTGAACTGCTTCACGGCCTTGGTCAGTTCCTCGGGCGTGACGAGCTTGTTCTTCATCACTTCCAGTTCCGCCAGCATTGCGTCGCGCGCGGCCTCGAATTTATCCGCCTCCATCATCGCGCTCATGCCGAAGATGCCCGCGCCGCCCGGCGTGTAGGTCCACGCATCGACGGAATTCACCAAGCCCTTCTTCTCGCGCACCTGTTGATAGAGGCGCGAGCTGCGGCCATTGCCCAGCAAGGTCGCCAACACGTCAATGAGCGGCATGTCGGGATGGCGCACATCCGGGATGTGCCAGCTCATGTGGACGTGCGCGAGTTCGACGGTGGCTTCCTCGATCACTTCGCGCGGCGCGACCTGCTTGGGTTCTTCCACGAGCGGCTGCGACGGCATGGCGCGCGTCTTGGACTTGGCGTAGGCGGCGCGAATCTGTTCCTCGACTTCCTTGGCGTTGATGTCGCCGACCACGACGTAGAACACGTTGTTGGGCGCGTACTTTTCGCGGTAGTAGTTGAAGATGTCCTCGCGCTGAAGGTCGTTGAAGATGTCGGGATAGCCGATGACGGTGAAGCGATACGGACTCTGCGTGTAAGCGACCTCGAAGAGCCGGCGCGCGGAACGCTGGCGCGGATCATCCACGTTCATGTCCATCTCGCGGCGGATCACGTCCATCTCCTTGCCGAGTTCGTCGGCGGGCAGCGTGGCGTTCATCATGATGTCGCAGAGGATGTCGATGGCGATCTTCGCGCCCGTGTTCGGCACGTCGATGTGATAGACTGTGCGGTCGAACGACGTGTAGGCGTTCATGTAACCGCCCGCATCCTGCACCTGCTTGTCGATGACGCCCGGCCCGCGATTGGTCGTGCCCTTGAAGAGCATGTGTTCGAGCACATGCGACAACCCCGCGCCGAGCCATTTGCCTTCGTTGATCGAACCCGCGCGGCACCACGCCTGCGCCGAAACAACCGGCGCCGAGCGGTCCTCGCGAATGATCAGTTGCAAGCCGTTCTCCAACGTGACGAAACGAACGTCAGGCGGCACGGAAGGAACAGAAGTCGTGGACGACGAATCAGCGGCAGTCAGGTTCAAAGTCATAGTCAGCAAGCTTAAAAACAGCGCGCACGCGCATTTCATGGTGCGCGGAAGTTACACGACGAAATGCGGAGGGGAAGGAGGAAGAAATAAAGTCATGAGGCTCCATTTGAAACGGGCGACCCCGCGAAACGGACGCAAGTCGGGTAGGGACTTCCTCATTCGGCAAGCATGATGTCGTGAGCCAAATCGTTAGCCCGTCGGTCCATCTCATCAATGCCGGAAATGCCGTGTGCCTGTGAACACCATGGCCACGCCCCGTTCATCCGCAGCGGCGATGACCTCCGCGTCTTTGACCGATCCGCCCGGTTGAATGGCCGCCGTCGCGCCGGCTTCCGCCGCTGCGATCAATCCATCGGGGAAGGGGAAGAACGCGTCGCTGCACACCACGCTGCCCTGCAACGACAGCTTGGCCTCGCCCGCTTTCCAGACAGCGATGCGGCTCGAATCCACTCGGCTCATCTGGCCCGCGCCGATGCCGAGCGTGCGATCCGCCGAGGCATAGACGATGGCGTTCGACTTCACATGCTTGACCACGCGCCAGCCGAAGAGCATGGCTTGCAACTCCGCTTCGGTGGGCGGGCGCTTGGTCACGATTTTCAAATCCGGCGCGCGTGTCACCTTCAAATCGCGCTCCTGCATCAGGAACGAATCTGCGCCCACGCTCCGCACATCGAAGCGCGACGCTTCGCTCATGGGTTTAAGTCGCTTGAGCAGCCGCAGGTTTTTCTTCTTCTGCAAGATGGCCAGCGCTTCCGGCGCGAAGTCGGGCGCGATGATCACTTCGCTGAAAATCTCCGCGATGGCTTCCGCGCAGGCTGCATCCAGCGTCTGGTTCACCGCGATGATGCCGCCAAAGGGGGCCTGCCGATCCGTGGCCAAGGCCTTGTCCCACGCCTCGCGCAGGTTCGCGCCCTGGCCCAGGCCGCAGGGATTGGTGTGCTTGAGAATGGCCAGGGTCGGCGCTTCGCCGCTGAACTCCTCGATCAATTGCGCCGCCGCCGTCAGGTCGAGAATGTTGTTGTAGCTCAGTTCCTTGCCGTGCAGTTGCTGGAAGTATTTGGCAAAATGCCCGCACAGCACCGCCTTCTGGTGCGGATTCTCGCCGTAGCGCAAGGTTTGCGCGATGCCGGCATTGATGTAGAGCCGGCTGCTCGGCAGCACGTCCGCTTCTTCGCCGGCAAATTCTTTCGTGAGATGCACGGCGATGGCGGCGTCGTAGGCCGAGGTGCGGGCGAACACTTTCGCCGCCAGTTTACGCCGCAGGGCCAGCGTGGTTTCGCCGCCCGCCTTGATTTGATCCGCCACCGGCGCGTAATCCGCCGGGTCCACAATTACGGTCACGCTCTCGTGATTTTTCGCTGCGCTGCGCAGCATGGACGGTCCGCCGATGTCGATGTTCTCGATGGCTTCGTGGAGGGCCACGCCCGGCTTCGCGACCGTCGCCTCGAAGGGATAGAGGTTCACCACCACCAGATCGATGGGCGCGATGTCGTGTTCGCGCGCGGCCGCCTCGTGCATGGCGTTGCCGCGAATGTAGAGCAGCCCGCCATGAATCTTCGGGTGCAGCGTCTTCACGCGCCCGTCCATCATTTCCGGGAAACCGGTGTGGGCGCTGATGTCTTTGACCGGCAGGCCGGCCTCGCGGATGGCCTTGGCCGTGCCGCCAGTGGAGATGAGTTCCACCCCCGCCGCGACCAGGGTCTGGGCGAAGTCGATGAGACCGGTTTTGTCCGAGACAGAAAGGAGCGCGCGTTTAATCAATGCCATAAAAGGGCGGCTAAAATCCCAGAAGCCCCCCGCGACGCAAGCCGGAACTCGGAAGAAGTGTACAGTTTAATTGTGAATCATTGGATCGCACCGCCCGGCCCGGTCAGAAGGCCATTCTCACATCGCCAACAGCACCCTCTTGATTTCCTTCAAGCGCGCTTCCGGCTCGGTCTTCATCAGGCGCGGCAGTCGGTCACCGAGCGTCAGCAAGTCGCCGAGGCGCGTGAGCAGCAGCTTGTCCTCGCGAGTCTCGATGACGGTCACGGCTTTCTCGGAAGCGATGAGTTTCAGTTCGGCCACTTGCAGCAGCACATCGACGGCGCGGGGCAGGGGACCGAAGCGGTCGCGCAACTCCTGGGAAATTTTTTGCAGCGCTGACTTGTCTGTGGACTGCGCGAGCTTGCGATAAACTTCGATGCGCAAGCGCGGGTCGGTGATGTAGCTCAATGGAAGATACGCGGGGGCTTTGGAAACTGAGGATTGAGGATTGAGGATTGGGGATTGGGGATTGGGGACGGTCACGTAAGTGGCGACGTCGCGCGAGATGTGGATCTCGAGCGTGGGTTCGGACTTCTGCTCTCTGACCTCTGTCTTCTCGCCTGCTTGGATTTCATCCGCTGGATCGAAGGCGATGAAATCCAAACGCACTTGCACCTCCACGCGCGGCTTCACCTTCTCGCCCTTGAACGCGCTCACGCTCTGTTTGAGCAACTGGCAGTAGAGGTCGAAACCCACGGCGGTGATGTGCCCGCTTTGTTGCGAACCAAGCATGTTGCCCGCGCCGCGAATTTCCAGGTCGCGCATGGCGATCTTAAACCCGCTGCCCAGGCTGGAATACTGCTTGATCGCGCTGATGCGTTTGCGCGCCTCGGTGAGCAGCCCGGCGTGGCGCGGCAAGAGCAGGTAGGCGTGGGCCTGATGCTTGTAGCGGCCCACGCGCCCGCGCAGTTGGTAAAGGTCGCTCAGGCCGAAGCGGTCGGCGCGGTCGATGATGATGGTGTTGGCGTTCGGGATGTCGATGCCGCTCTCGATGATGGTGGTGGAGAGCAGTACGTCGGCCTCGCCGTTGACGAACTTCGTCATCACTTTCTCCAAATCATCGGCGTGCATCTGCCCGTGACCGACGATGAAGCGGGCGTGGGGCACGAGCGCCTTGAGCTTCTGCGCCACGACTTCGATGTCCATGACGCGGTTGTGCAGGAAGAAGACCTGGCCCTGCCGGTTCAACTCGCGCTGGATGGCGTCGCGAATAATGCGCTCGTCGTATTGCGCGATGATCGTCTCGACGGGCAGACGATCCTGCGGCGGCGTCTCGATGGTGCTCATGTCGCGCGCGCCGGTGAGCGCGAGATGGAGCGTGCGCGGAATGGGCGTGGCACTGAGCGTGAGCACATCCACGAGCCGGCGCAGCAGCTTGAACTTCTCCTTGTGCATGACGCCGAAGCGCTGCTCCTCGTCGATGATGACCAGCCCCAAATCCTTGAACGCGATGTCGCTCTGCACCAGCCGGTGCGTGCCGATGACGATGTCCGCGCCACCCGTGGCGAGTTGCTCGATGACGCGCCGTGACTCGCGCGGAGTGCGGAAGCGCGAGAGCAGTTCCACGCGCACGGGATAATCCGCCATGCGCTCACGGAAGGTGTTGAAGTGCTGCTGCGCCAGCACGGTGGTGGGCACGAGCACGGCGACCTGCTTGCCCCCCATCACGGCCTTGAAGGCGGCGCGGATGGCGACCTCGGTTTTGCCGTAGCCCACGTCGCCGCAAATGAGGCGGTCCATCGGACGGGCCGTTTCCATGTCGCGCTTGGTGTCGTTGATGGCGCGCATCTGGTCGGGCGTTTCCTCGTACACGAAGGAGCCTTCAAACTCGCGCTGCCAGGTGTTGTCCCCGGCATGAGCGTGGCCGGGTTGGGATTCGCGTGCGGCCTGGATTTGCAGCAACTCCGCCGCGAGATCGCGCACGGCGTGCTCGGCCTGGGCGCGCGCCTTGGCCCAGCGCGTGCCGCCCAGCGTGTTCAAGACGGGACGCGCCTTGCCCGCGCCCACGTATTTGCCGACGAGGTGCGATTCGCTCACCGGCACGTAGAGCTTGGGCGCGGGCTGCGCGGGATCGCTCGGCGCATACTCGATGACGAGACATTCCTGGCCACTGGTGCGCCTGGCCTTCTCCGTGGGCTTGCGGCCCGCGCCTTGATCGAACAGTTGCAACCCCACAAATCGCCCAATGCCGTGCTGCACATGCACGACGTAATCACCTTCCTCGAACTGCGTGAAATCAATGTCGAGCGCCGAGCGCGAAGTGGCGGCGTGCGGCGACTTGAGCCGGCGCGGACGCTGGACTTTGTAGCGTCCGAAAATCTCCGCGTCGGTGACGACGACGAGCTTGGCGGCCTCGTGGATGAAGCCGCGCGCGAGCGTGCCGAGATTGGTGGAGGGTTGTGAGTTGTGAGTTGTGAGTTGAGTGGCGTCGGGTGGAACCAGTTCTCGCCACACTTCCTCGAACCGTTGTTGTTCACCGAGGGTGTTACAGAAGACGTGGACGGCGCGGCCCTGGCGCAACCAGCGGTGCAGTTGCGCGAAGAACTCACGCCGCTGCGCCTCGGCGATGGCCAGGTCCACGGCGCGCTCCGCGATGGGACGGAAGGCGTCGAGGCTTTGGAATTGAAGTTGTTCGGGGGCTGCCGCCGCGTCCTCACTTTCCAAAACTTCCGTGAACTCGGCCAGCTCCGTTGTGACCAAGCCGCGCGCCGCCATCGTAGCCTGCAATGCCGCCCACGAGACAAAGAATGGATCGCTCGGTGGCACTTGGATCGCGTAATCCGCCGCGCCCTGAGCCACCGCTTCGGGATCGCACACCACGACGAGCGTGTTGTCCGGAAGATGCTCGAGCAGCGTGGCAAGCGGCGGCGGGGCAGGGGATTTGGCAGCGAGCAGCCGCCGCAGGATGCCCAGTTCGCCAGCAGGCGGAATGGTCACCGACTGCACCGTGTCCTTGGAAAGCTGCGTGCGCGGATCAAACTCGCGGATGGACTCCACCTCGTCGCCGAAGAATTCGATGCGCAACGGCCACGGACTCGTCGGTGGAAAAATGTCGAGAATGCCGCCGCGCAGTGCGAGTTCGCCCTTGGCGTTCACCTGCGCCTCCGGCTCGTAGCCCTCGTCTTCCAGCCACTCCACGAGGTCGAGCGGATCGACCGTTTCCCCACGCCGCACCGTCCGTGTTCGCGCCGCGATCATGCCGGGGGCGAAGGTGCGCTGCATCAACGCGACGACATTGGCGACGACGAGTTGAGCGTTGCGAGTTGAAGGTTGAGAGCTGGAAGACTTCTTGGCTTTGGCCTTGGGCTTCGGACCTTGGACCTTGGACAACTTCACCAACGTCTCCAACCGTTCACTGATGACATCGACGTGCGGCAGCTTCGGCTCGTGCGGGAGAATGTCCCAGGACGGGAAGAAGAGCGGTTGAGAGTTGAGAGCTGAGAGCTGAGAGCTGGACACTTTGAACTCGGCTATCAGCCACGTCGTCACATCTTGGTGAAACGATTCCTGCGCTTTAACCCCGGCGGTAATGACGAGCAGCGGTCGCTCCGGGAACTGACGATGCAGCCACGCCGCAAAAAAGGGATGCGCCGCCGCGTGAACGCCGGAGAGCGACAAAGGTTCCCCCCGCTCCACGCGCCGGAGGAGGGCCTGCGCGGCGGGAGATTGGGCGACGAGCGAGAAAATGTCCGGTGGCGTTTCGACTGCGCGGAAATTCGCAGGCCCACGCGGGAGCGTCAAGGAAGCGGGTTGGATGGAGTGCGATGACAAGTGAGGGTCAGGTTTCCGGCTTCCCTCTCCCCTCCACGGGGAGAGGGAAGATCGGTCTGCGCCTCGCCTCTTTTTGCCCCTCACTTTCAGTCGCACCCGGTGGGATGGACTGCCACTCCGAATCGTGCCGTTTTCGGGAACGCAAGTTGACGCGTGAAAAGCACGCCGATAGATTCGCGCCACTTGAACCCGAACAGACCATGCTCGAAGTCATAGAAAAATTACTCATCCTTCAGGATCGCGACCGCAAAATCCTTCACACGAAGGAAGGACTCGCGCACGTCGGCCCCGAACGGCAGGACTTGCTCGGACGCGCCTCCAGCACCCAGGCCAAACTTGACGCGGCCAAACTGCTGACGAAACAGATCGAATCTGAGCGCAAAAAAATCGAACTCGATGTCGAGGCCAAGCAGCAGCAGAGCAACAAGTACGCTTCGCAACAGCTTCTCACGAAGAAGAACGAGGAATACCGCGCGCTGGCCAACGAGATCGAGAATTGCAAGAAGGCCATCACCGTGCTGGAGGATCAGGAAATTGTCCTGATGGAAAAGGCCGAGGCCGCGCAAAAGGAAGTGCTGGCCGCCCAACAGGCCGCCAACGAAGCGAAGAAGCTGGTCGATGGAAAAGTAGCCGACCTGGATGCGCGGGAGAAAAATTTGAAAGCCGAGCTGGCTGGCTTGGAATCCAACCGGGCCGAGCTGGCCGGGGTCGTCGAAGAATCCGCCCGCGAAAAATACGAGCGGCTTTTCAAGAACAAGGGCGGCAACGCCGTGGTGGGCATCAGCCATCACTCCTGCGGCGGCTGCCACATGAAACTGAACCGCAGCACGGTTGTATCCTGCCAGGCGCATCAAGAGATCACCACCTGCACGAGCTGTGGGCGCATCCTCTACTTCACGCGGGACATGGACTTGGCGATCACGGATTAACCGCTGCCGCCAGGTAGGGCGCGTCGGAGAGGTGGATGAGGGTGTCCGCCGAATGAAGGCGACACAGACAGTTCAATCCATTTTTGCTTTGCCGCACGTCGGCGCGCGCGGAGCGACGCGCCCTTGTATCTTGGAAGTGGGTTACGCTCGGTGCGCCTTGTTGGTCCGGGCAGGATTTCTGTCCGGCAAGGTGTCGGCGCGAGGTGACGGCCCCGCGCCGGCGGCGGCCCCGAGCTCGCACGCGCCCTTGGACCCGTAGTCCGCCGGTAGCCTGAGCCGGGGTCGCTCTCCGTTGGTTCAACTCGAACAGTTGCCGGAGCGGCCCAGATTTTAATCCGGGCCAGCTCGCATCAC